>JABMQM010000417.1 GCA_013203195.1 Desulfobacteraceae bacterium
GTCCATGACCAAACTCAAAAATATATCTCTCTGGATAATCGGATGTTGTGTTGTCCTGGTAGTCCTGTTGACCGTTTTAGTGCTGCTTTCCGATAAGTTTATCAATCAAGAAGCGATCATAAACAGAATTCAGACTGAAGCTTCACAGGCAATTAACGGCCGGGTTGAACTTCAACGGCTTGCTCTATCATTTTTTCCGCAACCTGGCATAACGATTCACCAGGGCAGTTTCTCTATCCCCGAAACCGCATCCGGAACTCTGGCGTCCTTAGCGATTTACCCCAAAATATTACCCCTCTTTATCGGAAAAGTTCAGATTGCCCGCATTGATGTCAACACTCCTGACATTGAGATCCGGCTGCATAAACAATCAGAACCACAAGACGGGGACCCAAAGTCTTTAGCCCTAGAAACTGTTGAAGAAAAAATCGCTGCATCTTTAAGTTTGGTGTCGGCAAAAGCATTGGATGCTCTTTTTTTAGTGGAAAACGGCCGGCTGAACTTCCGTACAGGGGCAAAAACCGGTTTTAAATTAATGGATCTTAGCGCCCGCATTGATCTTCCAGCAGACACCGTCAACTTTGACATTCAATGTAAATCCGGTCCCTGGAAAAGTATATTTCTGCAAGGGAGCATGCATGTGGATGCCGAAAAATCATCGTTAACTCTTGCTAAGCTAAAACTCGATCCTTCCGGGCTCAGTTTCTCCGGAAAAATGGAAATTAGCCATTTACTTAAATCGCCCTCCCCTTCTGTTGGCTTAGAACTGCAGGGCAAAGATGTGGATGTTACCTCAGCCAGGAAAGTCGCTCTATCCCTGGCCGGAGAAATCCCTGTTGTTCAAGATATTTTTGACATCGTCAAAGGAGGCAAGCTGCCCTTGATTACCTTTGCCGCCCATGGAAATTCATTGGAAGATATGGGAAAATTGGAAAACATCATTATTAAAGGCAGCATGCTTG
Source organism: Desulfobacteraceae bacterium (assembly GCA_013203195.1). Taxonomy (GTDB): domain Bacteria; phylum Desulfobacterota; class Desulfobacteria; order Desulfobacterales; family UBA11574; genus Desulfatibia_A. The sequence goes on from JABMQM010000417.1 coordinate 963, forward strand.
ATGGTGAAATTTTTGTCCCGGGAGTTGAGTTGGATTTAAAGAAAGTCAAAGGGGACGTGACGATTTCCAAAGGCATCTTGCAGGGGCACAATCTTGAAGCACGTTTGGGAAACTCCCGGGCAAGCCAGGGGACCTTGAAACTGGGTTTGGAAGGAGAAAACGCTCCGTTTCACCTGGATCTGGCACTTGAAGCGGATCTGGCCCAACTACCTCCCATTCTGAAGCGCCTGATTGATAATGAAACCTATCAAAAAGAAGTAGCGCTCATAGAAAACGCTAAGGGAAGTGCGACTGGGCGACTTGTTCTGGGAGAAAGCTTATCAGAAATTAATGTCGGTGGAGAGATTTCGCAATTCGATCTGTCGGCCAATTATAAGCGATTACCCCTTCCTCTGCAAATACACGGAAAGCAATATTCATTCCAGGGGACCAAAGCCGCCGTAGAGAATCTAAGCGGCAATATTGGCAAAACTTCCTTTTCCGAAGCTTCGGTACAGCTTGACTGGGGCAAAGTGCCGCACCTGGAAGTCAAATCCGCTAAAACGCGAATTCTTCTGGAAGAGATCTATCCGTGGCTTGCATCCTTTGAAGGTCTGAGCAGTACTCTTAAAAACTTACAATCCGTTAATGGTACAGTTGAGTTATCTGCACTACAGTTAAAAGGCCCCCTTTTAGAGCCGAAAAACTTGCATTTTCAATCAGCAGGTGAAGTCAAAAATCTAAAAGTCAAATCATCCCTTTATCCGGAAACATTGGAAGTAACCAGTGTACACTTTAAATTCACGGAGAAAGAGATTGCCGTCACTAACCTTAAAGCAAAACTTCCGGATTCGTCATTGCAGGTTTCAGGTGCCGTCACCGGTTATATGCAAGGCATACAAAACCTGGATTTGAGATTTCACGGCAAAATTGGTCCCCAGGCAACCGAAAGAATATTCGATATTTTCAAATTCCCCCCCGAACTCGACTTAAAACCGCCGATATCGATTTCGGAGGCACATTTGACCTGGAACAACAATCGGGAGACAATGCTATCGGGACATCTGGAGTTGCCGCAAGGTATTCAGATCTCCGCGGACACTTTTTTTACTCCCCATAAATTGGTCATCAAAAAATTTGTGGTCCAGGACGGGGAATCGCATGCCTCCTTTAAACTTTCCTCAGCAAACAATAAGCTTGATCTTTCCTTTAGCGGAAATTTGAACAAATCGACCATGGATCATCTCATGCTGGAAAACAAAATACTGCAAGGCGCGGTAAAAGGCAATTTCCATGCTCACGTACTATTGGATCACCCCGCGAATTCGACCGTGCAGGGCGATCTCCAGGTCAAAGACATTGTTGTAACGTGGAGACGAGCGATGCCTTTAACTATAAACACGCTTTCTGTAGCTGCAGAAGGTAATAATCTGCGGGTTGAATCAGCAAATCTGTCGCTAGACGACAAAAAGTTTGACCTGAAAGGAAATGTGAACTTCTCCCCTAAAGGCTTTCTGCTGGACATGGAAATTTCTGCCGATGAAGTCAATCTGAATCAGCTAAAACAGACTCTGAGTACGAACAACAAGGAGAGCCATGACAGGAAAAATAAGCGTGAAAGGACCTATCCGGTACAAGGAGTTTTGAAATTAAAAACCGAAAAATTTACCTATGGCGCTTTCACCTGGAGCCCCTTTATCGCCGACATATCTTTCGGTGACAGTGCTGCCACCGTCTCGATAGCCGAAGCCGCCTTTTGCGGCATCGACACCCCCGGTACTTTGAAAATATCCCCTCAAGAAGTAGAGGCTGATTTTAAACTGACTGCCCGGGATCAGGATCTCCATGCTTCCATTTCTTGCCTTTGGGACAAATCTGCAAAAGTCGAGGGTAATTACAAGCTTGACGGCAGCATTACAGCTAAAGGACAAGGGGATGAACTGATTCAATCCCTGAACGGCACCTTTAATTTTGCCACTACCGAAGGCCGGTTCTACGGCGGCAAGGCTCACGGGACCTTGATAAAAATTTTCCGCCTTCTAAATATAAGCGAAATGTTCCAAGGAAAGTTGCCGGACATTAACCAGGAAGGATTTGGATTTAATTCCATACGGGCTGATTCTGATATCCAAAACGGCAAATTAACATTACATGAATTGGTCATCGACGGCACTGACATGGGAATCGCCGGTTATGGCAGCATTGATTTAACCAATAAAAAAGTAGATGCTGTTGCGCTGGTGGCGCCTTTGAAATCCGTCGACTACGTTGTGAAAAAAATCCCTCTGGTAAGAAACATTCTGGGAGATACTTTTATCTCCATTCCTTTTAAAATTAAAGGTCCTATGGGAAATCCTAAAGTTACCCCGCTGTCACCTTCGGCCGTGGGAGACGGGCTGGTGGGAATTATGAAGAGAACTCTGCAACTCCCGGTTGACATAATCCAGCCCATCATTCCCGCTAAAAAGAAAAATTCGGACCAACCTTGATTATCCATTAAAAATTCGCTAAAAGTGTAACCTTAGTGTCTTTGTGCCTTAGTGGCTGAACTATTACCAACCAATCAACTTTTAAAGGAAACACGTGCAATCATCAAAAAACAAAACAAATGCAGGCTGGTGGACCCAGGGCGAAACAGAGCCGGCAATGGGAGACGAGGCTATTCACAGTGCGATTCTCAGGACTACACGTCCGATAATCCTGCTTGATATTGAAGGTCAACTTGCAGTCGGACAGGGAGGCAAAATTGCTATCGGGGATGGCGATTTCTCCGGACCAAAGAGCTATCCGCTTGGAGCCTATGTTCCTGCCCTTCATCCGCAAAACCTGGGGGATCCAGGTTTCAAGCAGGCCTATAACCTGCGCTATGCCTATGTTGTCGGTGCCATGGCCAACGGCATCACATCCGCTGAAATGGTTGAAGCCGCGGGACGCGCGGGCATGATCGGGTTTTTCGGCGCCGCCGGCCTCGCTCTCGATAAAATCGAAACCGCTATCGACCGGCTGCAGCAAAGCCTAAAAGATATCCCCTTCGGGTTCAACCTGATTCACAGTCCCCATGATCCTGAGCTTGAATCAGCAACGGTTGACCTTTACTTACGCAGAGGAATCAGGCTTGTCAGTACATCGGCGTATCTCGATTTAACCCTTCCTCTGGTTTATTTCCGGGTAAAGGGAATCCATGTTGACCGCCATGGCCATATCATTTGCCCCAACAAAGTGATTGCTAAAGTTTCTCGGGTTGAAGTTGCCCGCAAGTACTTATTACCTCCTTCGCAAAAACTGCTGACACAACTTGTCGACAGGCAAATGATAACCGCCCAAGAAGCCCGGCTGGCAGAATCAATACCGGTTGCTGAAGATATGACCGCCGAAGCCGACTCCGGCGGCCATACCGATAACAGACCGGCAATTGCATTGCTGTCGACAATGCTTTCCCTGCGAGATGAACTGGCTGAAAAATATGACTACCACAGACCCCCTTGCGTGGGACTTGGCGGAGGAATCGCTACACCCGCTTCGGCTGCAGCAGCATTTGCAATGGGTGCCGCCTATGTTCTCACCGGCTCCGTTAATCAGGCGTGCGTGGAAGCCGGCACATCCGAGACAGTCCGTCATATGCTGGCAGAAGCCAGTCAGGCCGACGTAACCATGGCCCCGGCCGCCGACATGTTTGAAATGGGAGTCAAAGTGCAGGTATTAAAACGCGGCACCATGTTTCCGCTGCGGGCCGCCAAACTGTATGATCTTTACAGCAGCTACGACAGTTACGATGATATTCCTGAAGAACAAAGAACGCTTTTGGAACGGGACATCTTCAAATGTACTTTCCAGCAAGAATGGCAGCAAACCATGAACTATTTTGCCCGACATGATCCCAAGCAGATCCAACGGGCTGAAAAAAATCCTAAACACAAAATGGCCCTTGTTTTTCGCTCCTATCTGGGCCAATCTTCGAACTGGGCCAACGCGGGTGATCCTTTACGCAAAATCGACTATCAGATATGGTGCGGTCCGGCCATCGGGGCTTTTAACCAGTGGGTTAAAGGATCATTCCTGGAAAAACCTGAAAACCGCAAGACCGTTACCGTGGCCATGAACATTTTGTACGGCGCTGCCGTGGTAACGCGTGTAAGCTGGCTTCGCAGTCAGGGAATTGTCTTGCCGGCGGGTGCCGGAAATTTTTCCCCGATGGAGCTTCCCAAAATAATAGAACTGTTGAATTCGTAATTATTTTTGAGATACGTCATTATCGTATCTCAAATTAAGTGGAAATAGATAGTTGCAAGGTATCAACGGTTTTGGCAAGTCCGAATTTCGTAAGGTACTCTCAATTTATCTGTATTATGGCACCAAGTCGCGCATTTTGGAAGAGGAATGCGCGGATTACGGAAAGCTTCGAATGCGGAATTAATGCATAAAAATTGGACACTTGTTAAAAGAATCACTTCAATATGGAATGAGGAATAAAATGATCCCCGCGGGACGGAAAAAGAGAGCGCTGCCACTGGGCATATTACTTGTTGTCGCAATGTTGGTTTCAACAGTCGGTTTGATATCCTGCTTTTATACCAAGAATACCTCGCCCGATGCTTCCACAGAGTATAAGATAAGAACCGGTAAAACGATTATAATAACGGAGACCCACCCGGTCGGTCAGAGTCTTAGCACTATCCAAGTCAGTACCAAGGACTTTGAACACAATTATCCGGAAATATACGAAGACAGGGATCCTATTTCAGATGTATTCTTAACCGATCTTGACGGTAACGGCTTTGATGAAATTTACATCATCACGACTTCGGCTGGTTCCGGTAGTTATGGAACAGTATTGGGATTTGCTTCAAATAAAGACAAAAGCCTGTCAACGATCAATTTCCCTGCAATACAAGAAAGGGATGATAATTTTAAAGGATATATGGGACACGATATCTTCAAGATAGAGGATCAAAAGCTTGTAAGGATTTTCCCCATATATAACCAAGGCGACACCAATCAAAATCCAACCGGCGGGGCACGAAAACTGGTTTACGGTTTATATCCGGGAGAAGCGATGTGGCAATTAAACATTGAGAAATCAGAAACCCTGAATAGCCCATAAGAAGGAGGTATTTCATATGATAAGCCGTCTATGTAATAATACGTTGCGCAAGACCTTTCTGGTTCTGGTGTGCATTGCCATCACCGCAGGTTGTGCAGGTATCGAAAGACAAAGTAAACCCGCCGCCGTACCGGAGATTCACCCAGGCATTTTGGCAGGATATTTAAAGCCCGAGATGCTTCCCAACAGCCTGGCGCTCATTCCGCCGCCCCCTGCTGAAGGCTCGGCTGCACTTGCACTGGATGAAGAGGTCAGCCGCAACAACCTTGCCCTGCGCGGTTCGCTGCGCTGGAACCTGGCTGCCAAGGATGCCGAACTGATGTTCCCGGAAGCAGCCGGCACCTTCTCCTGTGCCCTGGGTGTTCCAATCACGGAGCAGGAAACGCCGCACCTTTATATGCTGCTGCGCCGCACCCTGGCCGATGCGGGCCTTTCTACCTACACGGCCAAGAATAAATACCAGCGTAAGCGTCCATTTATGAAGAACAATGAGCCCACCTGCACGCCGGACGAGGAAGCGCACTTGAGAAAGGACGGCTCCTACCCTTCCGGGCATACCGCCATCGGCTGGGCCTGGGCGCTCATCCTGAGTGAGATCGCACCGGACCGGGCAGATGCTGTTCTCGCCCGCGGCCGAGCATTTGGCGAAAGCCGTAATGTCTGTAACGTGCACTGGCACAGTGATGTAGTCGAGGGGCGTTTCATGGCGGCGGCCGCCGTTGCCCGGGTGCACGCCGATCCTGCGTTCCGCGCCGAGCTTAAGGCTGCCAAGGCTGAATATGCATCTGTTCGTACAAAAGGCCTCAAACCAACGCGCGACTGCCAGGCCGAGGCCGACGCACTGAGCCACAATTCGCAGCCCCTTGATGGCGAAGCCGAAATCCTGCAATCCTGGCAGGGAGACTACCCGGTGGCTCAGTTCGAACTTCTGCCGGAAAACCAGCGTGAGCAGGGAATAGGCTTCATCGACGACGCCGAAACCTTTGCAGGCATCTGGGAAGCTTTCAAGCCGGGTGAAGCAATCCCGGAAATCGATTTTACAGCCAACCTGGTTCTATTTGTCCGCAACACCCAGTTTTTTAACCGCACTCGCATTGGCAAGGTGAATGTGAAAAACGGCGTGGCTGAAGTGCTGGCCATGGAAACCATGTCGGCCATGCCCATCGAAGACAAGGTGGCCATGTCTCTAGTTGTAGTTGCCCGGAAAGGAATTACCGCCATTCAAAGCGGTGACAAAATTATTCTGATTAATAAAAAAAGGACGTGATTTCTCATAGGGAAATGGCATAAAAATAATGAGATAATTTTTGTGGAAAGAAATCGTTCTGAGTCCAAAAAAACCTGATCCTCTGGGCCAGGTTTTTCAGGACTAAATAAACGGTCTCAATTGTATTTCAGAGGGGAAGTTATGGTGAACAAACAGATACAGCTTAGCTATCAGGGACAGAAGATTCAGATAGAAGATGAAATGCTGTGCCTGACCGATTTTTGGAAGGCCGTGGGCCGCCCCAAAAACAAATCAGCCCCGCAGTGGCTGCGCCTTCCGCAAACAATCAACTATATCATGCGGCTTGAGGCCAAGATGGGAAAGTCACGGGCCTTGGTGGAAAATAGTCAGGAAGACGGCACCTTTGCCCATTGGCAGATTGCTTTGGCCTATGCCAAATTTTTATCCACGGATTTGGAGATGCACATCAATGGTATTTATATGCGATACCAGGCCGGTGATGTGACCCTTGCCGATCAGATTGCCGACAAGGCCGGACCCGAAGGCCAGGAGTGGCTTTTAAAGCGAATCGCAAAAAAGGTGAAAGCCTGGTTAAGAATCGAACGACTACCTGAAAATATCGTTGAAGATTAATCTAAAAAAACAGCATGGTATCGTTGCGATTTAAAAATGGAGAAATTCAAGCCATCTTGAGCATAGAGCAGGCTGTTCATTACAAACCGCAGAAAGACCCACCCTTAATCCGCACTTCCCATCAAGAGACCTATTACCCGGAAAACTGCAATCAAACACCCGTTGACACGATGATTAACAGGACATATAATCGTACCATGTGTATGTAAAAAAAGAGGTGCAAAATGGGAGCCAAAAGGAAGGTTAGTCTAACCATCGATAAAGAAATTTATGCAGCTATCGAGGAAGCATCAGAAACTTACCAGATAGCAAAAAGCCAACTTGCCCAGGAGGCTTTTAGATTGTGGCTCAAAAAAGAAACCGAAGCTTTAATGGCAAAAGATTATGAAGAAATGGCTGAAGAAGACAAGGCGACTGCAGACTTAACCTTTGACGCCCAAAGGGAGATTTTAAAATGAAAAATTTTCCCAAACGAGGTGAAATATGGATCGTTAATTGGAATCCGGCCAGAGGAAGTGAACAGGCGGGCAGGCGACCTGCCCTATTGTCCAGAATGATATTGGTAATGAAAAAGCACCCACAACGATTATAGCTGCCATATCAAGCACTGTAAGAATTTATCCGATGAACGTCGAGGTCAGGCCTCCTGAAGGTGGTCTTGAGCGCGCTTCGAGCATTAAAACAAGTCAGATACTAACTATCTCTAAAGAAAGGCTGGAAAAAAGGCTCGGCCGCCTAAGCGTCGATAAAATGGATGAAGTCGATAGAGCCATAAAATTAAGTTTGTCACTAGCGTGAATCCTTAACTTAACAGTTTTTTAATATAAATAAGTTTGCTGAAATATTTTTTAGGAAATATGCGGGTTAAGGGCAGGATAGCAAGCCTGTTCCAGGTCCATCCGTGCCACGAAATTGTTTAAAACCCCGGAGATATGCAAGGTTTTAACGGCATTCGTATCATACACCGCGGATTTGTCGGGCTGCAGGCCGATTACGGTTTCCGTATAGAGCTCTTCCATGATCTCAAAGTTTTGGTATCGAACCGGTTTGTTGGAAATAATTCCCCTTACGGTATATTTAAATTTATAAGTGTTATCCGGCAACCTTTCTTTGCTGATAAATACAATGTATTCTTTTATCAGAGCCTCAATACTATTTTGGGATACCGCGCCGCCTTTAACGTTAAAATAAAAGCCTTTATCCGCAAGCCACCCCTGTAAATCCGCAAGAATTTGTTTTGCCTCCGGTATCGCAAACTTCAAATCCGACACTAAATGACCACCAAGGTGTACGTTAAAGGCCTCATCAGGGTGGTATTGTCGGGCATATCCGGTTTGCATGCCTCCTAAAGGATCAGGCGGAATGAATTCCCGCGACCAGCGTTTCCACCTGGCAAGATTGATTTCCAATTTCTCGGATATTTCCCTGTTAGTAAAATATTTAATCATATTTGAATCCTATATGGCTGCTTGTTATATCAACATAACAACTAACCTTTGAATGATAATTATCAAAAATAGAACATATACATTTCAGCAGTCAGGGAGCTTTTCGGTAAAACCGCTTCATGGGCAATCCTTATTTTAAATCGTGTGATTTCAAATATTTTAGACTGCATATTTCTCATATAAACACACAACGGATATTTGCAATGTTGTTATACCAATATAACAACCATATTTTTTTGTCAAGTACTTGCAAATACCATTTTTTTGAATTATAGTTTGAGGCTCTAAAGCTTCAATTCCACTTTTCCGAATTCACCAAACACCTGATGAATTCGGAAAAAGTAGAATTCATCAGATGTTTGGTGTTTAGTATTTAGTGTTTTGTTTTAAATATATGCCAATATACCAGATTGTTAAATAACCAAACACCAAATACAAAATACTATCGTAAAAATTAATTTTTTCCTTTTTACGACGCCATCAAATATTGAACTAAAAATATGAAGGCAACAAATAATAAAAACAGGCCCAAAACGTCGATTGCTATTGTTGGCATGGGATGCATTTTCCCAAAATCCTCCGACCTGCAAGGATACTGGCGATTGCTTTTTAATGGTGAGGATGCCATAACCGAGGTGCCCTCCTCCCACTGGTCACCGCTTGATTATTATAACGAAGACCCCAAAAAACCGGATCACGTTTATTGCAAGCGCGGCGGTTTTATCTCACCGGTTTCATTCGATCCGACTGAATTCGGAATTCCACCTAATTTACTTGAAGCCACTGATACCGCCCAACTCCTTGGTATGGTCGCCGCCCAAAAAGCCCTTGAAGATGCCGGTTACGGAGAAAACGAAGCATTTGATCGCGATAGAACCAGCGTAATTTTAGGCGTAACCGGAACCCAGGAACTTGTCATCCCCCTGGGCGCTCGACTCGGACACCCCATCTGGCGCAAAGCCCTGGAAAGTTCGGGAATTGATTCTGAAAAAACCGCAGAAGTAATCAATAAAATATCCGATTCCTATGTGTCATGGCAGGAAAATTCGTTTCCGGGGCTTTTGGGAAACGTTATTGCCGGCAGGATTTGCAATCGGCTTGATTTAGGGGGCACCAACTGTGCGGTTGATGCTGCCTGTGCAAGCTCTTTGAGTGCCGTCCATCTTGCGGTTTTAGAGCTGTTATCCGGACGCAGCGACATGGTTATCAC
>JABMQM010000418.1 GCA_013203195.1 Desulfobacteraceae bacterium
CCAGTAACCAGCATCCAGTATCCAGCATCCAGTATCCAGTAACCAGCATCCAGTAACCAGCATCCAGTATCCAGCATCCAGTAACCAGCAACCAGTAACCCTGAACCCTGAACGGTTACCTCAAATATATTGCGCCATTTTCATCATGATTTTATGTTTGGGTAAAGCACCTGGAAAACTTTCCTGCAATTGGCCGTTATCAAATACCAGAATATAAGGAAGGCTCAAAATATTATATTTCGAAGAGAGCATCGGGCTGGAATCAACGTTCAGTTTGGCCACCCTTACCCGTCCTTTGGAGTCCCGGGCGAATTCCTCAATAACAGGAGTTGTCGTTTTACAGGTTGCACACCAGGTCGCCCAGCAATAAAGCAGTACCGGTAAAGGAGATTTTAAAACTTTGGTGTCGAAGTCTTGCTCACTAACCATAGTGGAGCGGCCGGAGAACACCGTGTCCGTTTCCAGGTGAGCCCCACACTTACCGCACTTGGCTTTAGCATCTGTTTTTTCCGCCGGGACCTTGTTTTTAGTACTGCACGCGGTGCATCTGATTGTATAGGTGTCTTTGAAACTCATAGATCAGCCAATTTTGGACATGTTAGCGTATAGATAGGGCCGGGGACCAGCCCCGGCCCCTATTGACGTATTTTATTTTAGCAGCAACAAGGATCGACAAAACAGCCGCGAGAATTAACTATATAATAGCTGCAGGGATCGATAACATAGCAGCAATTAGATGCTGCCATCTCAGATTTGCAGGAATCGTCTGCTTGGCGATCAGTGCTGTCACTCTTTTCTTTTTGATGATCATCAACCATAAAATCACCTCCTATTGCTCCGGCAAAATTAAGCCGGGAAAAACATTTATGGGATGTCTGCACAAGTACCATCTGCTGTCATTAGCTTACTTTTGACATTTGTGCAGCATCTAAATCAAAGTATAAGAATAATTTTTGCAAAAGCAACTTTGATAATTTCGTAAAAAGCAAAAATTTCCTTTTTACGAAGGTTTTAAGTTTTAGGTTTTAAGTTTTAAGTATTTGTAAATAATGGTAAAACAATAACCTAAAACCTAAATCTTAAAACGTTAATTATAAACATTATTTACACATGTGACAATAACGTTTACAGTTCTTAACCTTCTGTTATAGATGCGATTTTTTACAAAAGGTTAAAAAGGTTTACAACCAAGTTCAAATTGATCACTATTAAAATCCCTTTAAAGTACTTTCCAACCATTTCGAACTGGCGCAATCCTTAAATATATTCAACAAACCAAGGCGGTTAGGATTTATACGCCTTCCCTTCGGCATTATCTGGCACGTTTTTTGAATGATATACGTTTACCCTCTCAGGTTAAAAAATCGTTTTGCAATTTTAAATATGTACTTGGGGTTAAAGATTTTTACGAATTTGTCGATAATAAAACTGTACAGGCTTAAAAAGGCTTTAAAATTTCTAAAATAACCAAAGATGCAGAATAGAGCACAATCAGCACAAATAATTGATTAAAATTGTATGCACTAAGATGCAAAGAGGTTGACCATGGCACCTAACTACCAGTCAATACTTGCTTTGATGAATCTGATTCTTATCGGCTGTGGAGGAGTCGCTATTATTGGTTTCTACCGGATTTTGAAAGTATTTGGATTGGTACCATGGGAGGCTTCGGCTCCTGGGGAAATGCCTTTGCCAGGGAAAAGGAAGGCTTGGATACAGATTTAATGTTGCCTAATCTACGGGTAGTCGGCACCGCTTTCATTCCGGGGAGCAAGACCCAAATCCGGGTTTTGCCGGGTATGCCGGTGGCCGGTACTGTTTCCATCCCGGAGGCCAAGACCCGAGATCAGGCCGCAGCCCAGAGGGCTGAGGTTTACTAGATTCCCTCCCGCTTTTAGCGGGGCGGGAGTTTCATAAAATCGTAAAACGATTTTATTGCAGGGAGATAAATAATGCGCAACTCAAAAGGTTTTACCCTGATAGAGCTTATAATTGCCATGGTCATCATGGGCATTATGGCTGCTATCGGCATACCTAATTTTCTGGGCTGGGTGGCAAACTATAATCTTAAAGCCGCAGCCAACGAACTTTACAGCAACATGCAGTTTGCAAGGATAAATGCCGTAAAGCAGAATAAGGAGTGGGCGGTTGTTTTCGATACAGTCAATGGAATTTATTATGTTTGTTCAGATGATGGCGATGGTGACTGGGCAACTACTGGTAACAATATCAAAGAAAGGACAATAACGCTTTCCGATCACGCCTCAGATATCGTTTACGGTATGGGCAATGCAACCGCGAATGTCACGGTGACCGGTGGTGCCTTCCCGGGCGGCGCTGTGTTCGGATCAAGAGGCACCCTCAGCGTTGCCGAGGGTTATATTTACTTAACCAACGGCAAAGGTACGGCCTATGCCATAGGTTCGGGAGTAGGCGGTGCTGTCGTTTACCGGCAATGGCTTGCCGGTGCCTGGGGGTAGAAGGAGTAAACCAATGCAAGAGCAGATGCTTAATGGATTGAACAAAAAAGGGTTTACGATGGTTGAGCTTATGGTGGCGATGGCCATGTCGATGGTTGTTCTGGTGGCCGTCTATTTGACTTTCAGGACCCAGCTTTACTCTTTTCAACTGGCCGAGCAGACCGCTCCCGTGCAGCAAAACGTGCGGGTAGCCAAAATGTTTCTTGAACGCGACATACGCATGGCCGGTGCCAACATGGATGGGGTTGCCTACCCTTCGTCAATTTCAGGGGATAACGAACTGCTCTATCCGCTAACCAATGTCACTAATAATCCCGCCGGCGACGCGGGCTCGGACAAGCTTACGATTGTATATATCGATTATTACGCCGGCGCCTGCGGTGCCGCCCCAGATCCCGGCGCCGGCGACATCTCCTGTGACGATTTGCCCGCGCTGACTTCTGCCGGTACTATGCCCGCAGAATCAGCAACGGCGGAAGTAGTAGAAGAAATCGGTAATGCGCCCTATGATAAATGGGATGGATCTTGTTGGTGCAACGGCGACGAATTCGGTGTTCCGCCAAAAACACCATACAAGGCCATTATTATTTCACCGGACGGTACCAGATCGGATATCGTTTTTATTAAGCAGGTGACCGACAACGGAGGAGGTTCCTTGGACAACCTCGGTTGTGGGGCCTATAACGGTTTTGTAAACAAAGTAATAAACAATTATCCGGCCGGCAGCACCATCAGCTTTTTTAGTGAAAATTCATATGTTGAGGTGGCCTATGACCTGGTTAACGGCAATTTGCGACGCAACGGTGCCACCATTGCCGAAAACATCGAAGACCTCCAGTTTGCTTTTGGGTTGGACACCAATGACGACGGCAGTGTTAATTCATGGGTAACTAGTGCGAATTTGACCGACCCCGAGAAACTTCAGGTCCGGATGGTGCGCATCAATATTCTGGGACGCTCGTCCAAAGAGATTTTCGGAACTAATACCAGTAACCGTCCTGCAATAGAGGATCATACCGCCAGTGCAACCACAGATCGCTACAAAAGGAGGCAACTGGAGTTAACGATTAAGGTGCGCAATTTGGGGATATAGTTATTGATGAATTCGTGAGAAGTGAAAGGTGAAAAGTGAAAAGTTAATGGTGAAAAGTTAAACTTGAAAATATTGGTGGTGGAAAAAAGATCATGAAACTAAATCGAAGCTGTAAAACAGACGCCGATGCAAAAAAAAGTGTAATCATAAAAAATGACGGCTTCACCATCCTGGAGGTGGTGATGGCTTCGGCCATTTTTGCAATCGGCATTTTAGGTGTTTGCGCTTTGCAGACCGCGGCGATCAAGACGATTTCTTCATCAAATTACATAACCACAGGCACAACGAATGCTCAGGACAAGTTAGAAGAATTGCTGGAACTGCCTTTTTCCGACTCCGATCTGTCCATCGGGAACCATACGGATCCCAGTCCACCCAGCGGCTACACTATCACTTGGATCGTGGCTGCCAATACATCGTCGTCAAAGTCGGTGGCGGTTACATCTTCGTGGAAAAATATCAATGGGATGAGCGTAAACAGCCAGCTTAACTTTATAAAATATAATTGGTGAAATAAAATCGCTGCGCGATTTTATAGAGCGTCCCGCTTAGGGCGGGACTTAACAAAAAGGAAAATGCTGGTTTGAGGTTCAATGTTATGAAAGTAAAACATTTAGCAAAAAATGAAGACGGCATGGTTATGGTAGTAACTCTCTTGTTGTTATTATTGATTACGATCATGGGGATGTCGTCGATTTCGACCTCAACTTTTGAAGTTCAAATTTCCGATAATGAGAAGAGATACC
>JABMQM010000419.1 GCA_013203195.1 Desulfobacteraceae bacterium
AAAAAAGAGTACGGATTATAAAGATTAATGATTCAGTTTTATTGGTTAAATTGGTTCCATTGGTTTGGTTTGTTAACAAATAAAAATAATTAAAACAATAAAACCAATCTGACAATTTAAATTAGTATTATAATCTTAGAGGCTTAGTGTCTTAGTGGCTGTACTATTACATAACAACTAATTTACAAAGGAAGGTATGGAAATGAAACTAACAGGTGCACAAATCATGTTGAAGGTGCTCAAAGAGGAAGGTGTCGACACAATTTTTGGATATCCGGGCGGTGTCGTCATTGACATTTATGACGAGCTGGCCAAAAGCGATATACGGCATATTCTGGTCCGCCAGGAAGCGTGTGCGGTGCATGCCGCCGATGGTTACGCCCGGGCCGGCAACCGCGTGGGTGTCTGTCTGGCAACATCCGGCCCGGGGGCAACCAACACGGTCACCGGTATTGCATCTGCCTATATGGATTCCATTCCGGTGGTTATCTTTACCGGACAGGTTCCCACTCATCTGATCGGCAATGATGCCTTTCAGGAGGTCGACACGGTCGGCATTACCAGACCGTGTACCAAGCACAACTACCTGGTGAAACGTACCGAAGATCTGGCCAGAGTAATTAAAGAAGCATTTTACTTAGCCGCTTCCGGCCGTCCCGGACCTGTCCTGATAGATATTCCAAAGGATGTCTCCGTCAACGCTATCGATTACAAGGCCCCCAAAAAGGTCAAACTCAAAACATACAATCCAACCTACAACCCGAATATAAAACAGGTGAACAAGGTTGTTGAACTGATCAAAAAGGCCACAAATCCTGTGATTTTGTCCGGCGGCGGTGTAATCCTTTCCAACGCTTCCAAAGAACTCACCCAACTTGCGCGTAACACTCAAACTCCTGTAACCAGCACTCTCATGGGCCTGGGCGGATTCCCGGCCAGCGATCCTCTGTGGCTCGGCATGATCGGCATGCACGGCACCTATCGGGCCAATATGTCCACGGGTGAATGCGATCTTTTAATAGGTATCGGTGTGCGCTTTGACGACCGCGTTACCGGCAGGATTGATGCCTTTGCTCCCAATGCCAAGATCGTGCACATCGATATCGATCCCACTTCGATACGCAAAAACATTCCGGTAACAGCACCTGTTGTCGGCGATTGCAAAGTCACCCTTACCCTTTTGAACAAACTGCTGAAAAAGGAAGATCTGGGAGATCTCAAGAAAAAGCGTAAAAAATGGTTTGCTCAGATTGCCGACTGGAAAAGCACGGCTCCCCTGGCATACAACCAGGGAGATGCTGTTATTAAGCCGCAATTTGTGGTCGAAAAACTTTACGAGCTCACCAAGGGTGATGCCATCATAACCACGGAAGTGGGGCAGAATCAGATGTGGGCAGCTCAGTATTATCATTTTGATAAACCCAACCGTTTTATTACCTCCGGCGGTCTTGGGTGCATGGGATTCGGACTTCCGGCCGCCATCGGAGCACAACTGGCCTGCCCTGACAAACTGGTGGTTGATGTTGCCGGAGACGGCAGCATACAGATGAATATCCAGGAAATGGCAACCGCCGTGCAGTGCGGTCTGCCGGTCAAAGTCGTTATCCTGAACAACGGCTACCTGGGTATGGTCAGACAGTGGCAGCAACTCTTTTTCGACAAACGGTATTCCGAAACCTGTCTTGAGCATGCTCCCGATTTTGTCAAGCTGGCTGAAGCATACGGCGCAGTTGGTTTACGGGCCACCAAGCCTGAGGAGGTCGTACCTATATTAAAAGAAGGTCTTTTTTCCAAGGATACTGTAATCATGGATTTTGTTGTAGAAAAAGAAGAATGTGTTTATCCCATGGTTCCGGCAGGAGCCGCGGTAACTGAAATGCTTCTGACATAAAATTATGCATGTATTGAAAGGATATTACTAATGATGGAAGAAAAACATGTTTTTTCGATTCTAGTCGACAACGAACCTGGTGTGCTCTCAAGGATTGCAGGACTGTTCAGCGGGAGAGGGTTCAACATTGAAAGCCTCTGCGTCGCTGAAACCACGGATCCCCTTATTTCAAGAATTACGCTGGTCACTACCGGTGCACCCCCGATTATTGAGCAAATAGAGAAACAGCTGAACAAGCTCATTAATGTCATCAAAGTCCATGATCTTACCGGCAAAGAATTTGTTCATAGGGAGATGGCCCTTATCAAGGTGGTCGCCAAGGCCGAACACCGGGCCGAAATCCTGCGGACCGTCGATATTTTCAGGTGCAAGGTAGTTGACGTTGGACGCGAACACTACACCCTGGAAGCCACCGGTGATGAAGGCAAAATAAATGCTATTTTGAGCCTTTTAAAGCCTATCGGAATCAAGGAAATTGCCAGAACAGGTATTATAGCGCTGTTCAGAGACCCTAAATAAAGGAGGATATAATGGCGATTATCAATTTTGGCGGTGTTGAAGAA
>JABMQM010000420.1 GCA_013203195.1 Desulfobacteraceae bacterium
CGTGATGTCGGCTATGATGAATTTCATGATACGTTTCGCGAGTATGCACCTCACATCGATACGATCATTAACCCGGAGATCGAGGTCGTCAAGACCATTGACAAACTGATGACCATACCCGGTGCCGTGGACGTGGGTGAATTTGCCGACGGCCTGGTCAAATTTGTCGGAATCCATCTGGATCCCTTGACCAAGCTGGATGGTGTCCGCCTTTCAGATATCTCCGCCACAACCGGGCAACAGGCTCCTCTGATTGCCGGAATAGTTCGGAATGAAGAGCTGATTATCCCCGGGGGGAATGACAGACTCCAGGCGGGGGATCTGGTTTATTTTATCAGTGAAGCCGATAAATTATTAAAAGCCCTGTTGGTTTTCGACAAACAAATCGAGACGGTGGAGCGAGTTTTGATCGTGGGAGGCGGGCGCATCGGATTCAGGCTGGCTAGCTTGCTTGAAGAGAAGTCGGTCTATACCAAAATCATTGAGAAGGACGCAAGACGCTGTACCGAACTTGCCGAAAAACTCAATAAAGCAATTGTGCTTCAGGGAGACGGCTCGGATCAAGAACTCTTGAGAGAGGAAAATATTCAGGACATTGATGTGGTTGTTACACTCACCAATGATGAGGAGACCAATATCATTGCATCGCTCTTGGCAAAACGAATGGGCGCCAAAAAGACCATCACAAGGATCAGCAAGCTCAGTTATTTTCCCTTAATGTCCATGATTGGCCTGGAACAGGTCGTGAGCCCCAGGCACTCTGCCATCAATACCATTTTACAGCACATACGCCGGGGCAAAGTACTTTCAGCCATATCCATTAAAGATGAGCAGGCTGAATTCATGGAAGCAGTGGCGCTGGAAACGTCCGATATTGTCGGCAAGCCCTTGAAAAAGATTTCCCTGCCACAGGGAGTCCTGGTTACCAGCATTATCCGCAAGAACGAAGTCATTGTCCCCACCGGTGAAAGCGTCATCGAACCCGAAGACCGCATTGTTATCTTTGCCAGCCGCAAAGCCATTCCCAAGATCGAAAAAATCCTGGCAGTCAAACTGGAGTATTTTTAGATGAGGTGGCGCTTCATTTTGAATATCGTGGGGATATTGATCCTTTGTTTGGGGATAAGTATGATCTTTCCCCTTTTTTTTGGTTTTCATTTCAAGGATCCCAGTATTGCCCCGCTGTTAAAATCAATGGGGATAACCGTGGCCGCCGGCTTATTGCTGTATCTGGCTTTCCGCCGGGCAAAAGTGGAGTTCATCAGCCATCGTGAAGGCATGGCCATCGTGACTATCGGGTGGACAGCCGTCGGTTTTTTCGGGGCTCTGCCGTTTTATTTAAGTGGCGAATTCGGACCTTTCGTGGATTGTTTTTTTGAGTCGGTATCCGGATTTACCACCACCGGATCATCAATTTTAACTAATATAGAGGCTGTATCCAAAGGGCTGCTTTTCTGGCGCAGCTTTATCCAATGGCTTGGCGGAATGGGGATTATTGTCCTGTCCGTGGCGATTCTACCCTTTTTAGGCGTGGGCGGCATGCAACTCTATAAAGCTGAAGTTCCAAGCCCTGTGCCGGACAAACTCAAGCCGCGCATCCGGGAAACGGCTTTGGTACTATGGAAAGTGTATGCTCTGATATCGCTGGCAGAGGTGATTATGTTGATGATCGGCGGCATGAGCCTTTATGATTCCTTATGCCATTCCTTTACAACCATGCCCACGGGCGGCTTTTCCACCAAAAACGCTTCCATAGCTCACTATGACAGTGTTTATTTTGATTCGGTGATTATCTTCTTTATGCTTCTGGCCGGCATTAATTTTTCGCTGCATTACCAATTTTTAAGGGGCAAGACGCTGGTATTCTGGCGGGATTCGGAATGCCGGTTTTTCCTTGGTGCGGTTCTTTTTCTGATTGTCGTGGTGACGATAAACACATACGGCGCGGTCTATGAAACTATCGGACAGGCCTTGCGCTATGCCGCCTTTCAAGTTGTTTCCATCGTCACGACCACTGGCTATGCCACGGCGGATTACGAAATGTGGCCGGCCATGTCCCAGCTTATCCTTCTGCTTTGTATGTTTTTAGGGGCATCCGCGGGTTCCACCGGTGGCGGCATGAAATGCATGCGGGTGATGCTCTATCTAAAATACTGCTACAAAGAGCTGTTTCTCCTGATC
>JABMQM010000421.1 GCA_013203195.1 Desulfobacteraceae bacterium
GCCCCGCCTGCCCAATTAAATGCCCCATCCTATTTAATCGGGGTAGCTCCCCGTGGAATTACCGGGACAGGCCTGCAGATGGTACCGGGGTGCCAAACAAAAACAAACCTGTACGGCTCAGTGCCCCCAGTGAACGCTGTGAGAGCTATTTATGTCAAGAATGAAGACACGACCCCGTTGTTTCGACGAAGTTGGGAAATTAATCGGCCTAGAGGTCTTGGATGCGACCCTACGTTATTCTCTGGCCGACATTTTCAATATCTCAACGGTAAATCTGATACTTGAAAAGGAACCGGCAGAGGTGGGGCCAGGTGCTGATTTCTGATCTGAGGCCTTGCACTCAGCCACGGTCAAGATGAGAAAGATGCTTTAAAAGCATTATATCGAGTCCAAGTGATAGAGCTTTATCCAGGAGTAAATGTGGAACTTGACGCTTCAGGTGAACTTATTGGCATTGAACTAATAAATGCATCCACTCTATTAAAAGATGTTATAAAGTCGATGGAGAAAAGGATGTCAGCTGCTTAAAGTTAAAAGAAAGTACAGATTAGCGGTTAAACACGAAAATAAATGAAAGACATCGAAGAAATAGGAAGAAACATCGTTCATTGCGCCATTAAAGTACACAAAACGCTCGGTCCCGGCCTTCTCGAATCCGTATATCAGAAATGTCTGGCCTATGAACTTGAGAAAGCAGGGTTAACAGTGGCCTGTGAAGTCCCGCTCCCGGTCAAGTATGAATCCGTTACAATAGATGCGGGCTTTCGAATCGATATGATGATCCAACAGACTGTAATTATAGAAAACAAAACAGTTGATAAAATAGCTCCGATACACGAAGCTCAGCTCTTAACTTATCTTAAACTTACCAATCTTAAACTCGGCTTCCTTCTCAACTGGAATGTACCGTTGATGAAGGACGGCATAAAACGAATGGTCAATAATTTGAACAGATAGCCTGCCCAGTTTATCCCGCCCGGCGGGGCAGGGCCGGGTTCTTTTGTGAATCGATCGCCTGCCTTGTGAAATTCACGAAGTGACAGTGAAGCGCATTTCTCTGGGGTTCCGATTCACAAAAAAGAAAAAAACCTTAGCGTCCTTTGCGGCTTGGCGGTTCATCACTTTCTAACCGCCCGCTGCGCTCAAGACGCCAAGTACGCCAAGAAAGATATTATGACCGCCGGGTGGCGGCGCTCACAATCAGCCTGTACCATACGGGGTAAAGAAAATAGATGAAAGACATCGAAGAAATATTTAACCGGACTAAATCATTATGCTAACCAAGGAAGACATACTGGATTTCCTCAGAAATAATAAATCGGATTTAGCAGCTGCTTATCATATCCGAAATATCGGCATAATTGGATCATATGCCAGAGATGAGCAGGGTGGAAAAAGTGATATCGATTTTATCATAGAGTTTAATGAGAACGTTGAAGATATTTTTGAAGCAAAATTCAAACTAAGACAGTTTTTACAATCAAACTTGAAAAGAAACGTGGATATTTGTAGGAAAAAATATCTGAAGCCATTTGTAAAAGATAGCATTTTAAAAGAAGCGATCTATGGCTGATAAAGATAAATACAACATCATTGCAATAGTGGAAGCTATTGAAAAGATCTTTCAATATTCCAGCCAATACTCAACTGCTGATGAATTGTATAATTGTAATAGAGACTTTGATGCTTCCATGATGAATTTCATTGTCATCGGGGAGATGGTGGCAAGGTTGTCTGATGAATTCACTATGGAAAATAGTCATATTGACTGGCACAAAATAAAGGGATTTAGAAATATACTTGCCCATGATTATTTTGGAATAGATGCTGAAGAGGTTTGGGATATTATCAAAAAGCATCTGCCAAAGCTAAAATCAGATATTGAGGAGATAAGTAATATCTGAGCCATTTGTTCAATCTGTGCTCTGCCCCGCAGGGCATGGTATTTTTTCTGATCGTCCGCCTGCCCAGTGAAATTCATGGAAATGAGAGCGAAGTTTATCCCGCCTGCCCCGTAGGTAGGAACTATCGTACTGGGGTGGAATTGCTCCGCAGGAGCACCCGAAGGGATTCAACTGGGGCGTATTTAACCGGGGTCCCGATCAGAAAAA
>JABMQM010000422.1 GCA_013203195.1 Desulfobacteraceae bacterium
AGTAAGAATGATGAATTCGTAATACGTCGAATTCATCACGCTTTAGGTTTTAAGTGTTAGGTTTTAGGTTATGATTCTACATTTATTTACAAATACTTAAAACCTAAAACTTAAAACGATTAAAAATAACCTTATGTCACCGCGTTTCCTAAATCGTCATAACGCCCGCATCGAAGATTTTGCCGCCACAGTCGCAGAGATTGAAAACAGACTGCGCCGTCTGGCCGCAATTGGGTGCCGGGGTTTTGACTGCTCTGAAACCAGCCTGAAAACAATCAAAACCTGGGGACATAAAATAACCTCTGCTCCCGAGACACTGAAGGTAATTCGCAATGACCTTGGCGATTGCAGACGCTGCCGGCTTTCCGGCGGCCGCAAAAATATTGTCTTTGGTTCAGGTGATCCCCACGCAAAACTCGTATTTGTAGGTGAAGGGCCGGGCTATGAGGAGGATCAAAGGGGAGAGCCGTTTGTAGGCGCGGCAGGGCAGCTGCTTACCAAGATAATCCAGGCCATTAATTATACTCGCGAGCAGGTGTATATCTGTAATATAATCAAGTGCCGTCCACCGGAAAACAGAAATCCCAGACCGGACGAGATCAAGGCCTGCGCACCATTTTTAGAACGCCAGATTGCGGCCATCAAGCCTGATTTGATATGCGCATTAGGGACTTTTGCCGCTCAGACACTTCTTGAAACCCAAAAACCTATCTCAAAACTCAGAGGGTCGTTTCATCAATATATGGGGATCAGGTTGTTGCCCACCTATCACCCGGCTTACCTGTTGCGCAATCCCGCTAAAAAAAGAGATGTGTGGGAGGATATGAAGAAATTAATGCAAGCGCTAAAGTGAGCTAAAGCCCGCCCTGGTGCGACTTGGTAATTTCCAGAGATAGCCAAGTACCATTACAGGCCTGACGTCTTCAGCAAATAGTACCGGTGATCGGTCTGAGCCAGGGTTATGGAACTCGCCTCTGGCGAGGTCAATTATAATAAAAATTGATAGAATACCTTAATTTTAGGCATTTTAGATCACTTTAGGCAGTCATCATTTGTTTGCAAAGACCAATCATATCTTTTATTCAGTAACAAAAGAGGGTGCGAAACTTGAGTCATTAACTATTGACAGTTATAAAGAAATTGATTTATATGGAAATTTTTCAGTATACTATAGGGAAAGGTTAATTGAATGGATTAGGTGCTAGTTGCAAAAGGGTCAAAGTGTTTAATTCTGTCAATTTGGCGGAGGCTTTGCAGCCTCCGCTTGTGTTTTTAATAAGGTGAGCAAAGGAGATTAGCCGGTTATGAGTAAAAAGAAAAAGGAAACCAAGGAAAAACCACTGGGAAAAATGACAGCCAAAGAACTGAGGGAGGTCGGCAAGCAAATACCTGAAATGACAGGTGTTTATGGCATGAACAAGCCTGAGTTGATTAGTGCTATTAAAAAGGCCAGAGGGATAGTCGATGATTCTCCCAAAACAAAAGACGACTCGGTTCGAGAAATTAAGAAAAAGATTAAGGGACTGAAGACTGAACGCGAAACAGCCTTGAGTGAAAATGACGCCAAAATGGCGGCAATTTATCGCCGCCGCATTACCAGGCTCAAGAAAAAGACTCGCAGGGCAGCGTAATAAAAGATCGCTATGTTTGAAGACCGCTACGCTTGAGGAGCGCTTCGCTTGAGGGGAAAAAACCTTTCTATACATACCCTCTAGGCCGTCAAGCCGCTCATCAAACGAAGTGCTCTTCAAGCGCAGCACTCCAACTACCAGTGACC
Source organism: Desulfobacteraceae bacterium (assembly GCA_013203195.1). Classification (GTDB taxonomy): domain Bacteria; phylum Desulfobacterota; class Desulfobacteria; order Desulfobacterales; family UBA11574; genus Desulfatibia_A. The sequence goes on from JABMQM010000422.1 coordinate 1,778, forward strand.
AATGACAAATTTTAAGATCGATCCGGCGGCGATTGCCTTTGATATTGATGGTGTCGTTGCCGACACCATGACATTATTCCTAGATATTGCCCGTGGCGAATATAACATTGACCGGATCAGGCTCGAAGATATCAATTGCTATCAATTGGAAGAATGTCTGGATCTTGATGCCGGAATTATAGACTCAATTATAAACAGGATAATGGATGGTGATTACACTGTGCCGTTAAAGCCCATAGCGGGAGCCCCCGACGTTTTGTCGCGGCTGGGCAGACAAAACGGTTCGATTCTTTTTGTAACGGCGCGGCCATATTTGCATCCTATCGACGACTGGGTAAAAAGTGTTCTGACAATTGATCCTGTGTCAATAGAAGTGGTTGCCACCGGTTCATTTGACGCCAAGGTCGATGTGCTTGTAGATAGAGATATTACCTATTTTGTAGAAGACCGGCTTGAGACATGTTTTCCAATTCAGGCCGCCGGATTGGTGCCCGTGTTGTTCAAGCAACCGTGGAACCGGGAGCACCATCCGTTTATGGAAGTCAGTAACTGGAAAGAGTTAGAAGCGCTTATAGCATTTAAATGAACTCGTCTTCTTTGAAAAATCTGATCAGTTCTTTTGTGAAATCCCTTTACTCTGAAAAAGGGTATTCTGAGAATACATGCCGTGCGTATTTGCACGACCTCAAAGAGTTTGCATCTTTTATTTTTAGTAGCTGGTTTTCAGAGAATATGAGTAAAACGGAGGCAGACTCTTTCAGGGCCGATCAGGTCGACGGTTTGATGATAAGAGGTTACCTGGGGTTCTTACATAAAAAAAATAAAAAGGCTACGATAGCCCGCAAGCTTTCGGCTCTTCGCAGCTTTTTCAGGTACCTTGTCAAACACGGGGTTATTTTGGAAAATCCGGCAGAGTTGATTATGACGCCCAAGCAGGAGCAAACGATCCCTACTTATCTTCCGGTCGATGATATGTTCAGGCTTCTGGATTCCATCAAGGCCGATAACCTGGCGGGGTTAAGGAATCGTGCTATTTTTGAAACACTTTATTCGTGCGGACTACGTGTTTCTGAACTTTCCGGCATGAATCTGTTTGATGTCGATTCTACTAAAAGTGTGATTCGTGTTCTTGGTAAAGGCGACCGGGAGCGCATTGTACCCATCGGCCGGAAAGCACTGGAGGCCATCAAAGCTTACCGGCAAAGACTGCGGGAGGAATCAGGCTTATCGGATGATACAAATGCCCCGCTTTTTTTAAATAAAAACCAGGGCCGGCTTACAGTGCGATCGATTGCCCGCATTCTTGATAAAACTGCCAAAGAATGCGGACTTTTGGCACCTGTTTCACCCCACGCGCTACGGCACACATTTGCGACTCATATGCTTGATGCCGGTGCAGATTTAAGGGTGGTTCAGGAGCTTTTGGGGCACAAAAGCCTTTCGCCCACTCAGAAATATACGCACGTGAGCATTGACAGATTGATGGAGGCGTATGATAAAGCGCACCCCAGAAGGTGAAAAAACAATGAAAATTCGAGGTACAACCATACTGGCTGTCAGGCATAAAGGCAGGGTGGCGGTTGCCGGCGATGGTCAGGTGACTTTGAACAATACTGTCATTAAACATAAGGCCAAAAAGGTTAGAAGGATTTACAACGACAAAATCATTGTGGGATTTGCCGGTGCTACCGCCGATGCGATGAACCTTTCTGAACGTTTGGAAGGCAAATTAGAACGTTATAACGGCAATCTGACACGCAGCGCCGTTGAATTGGCCAGGGACTGGCGCACCGACAAATATTTAAGGCGTCTTGAGGCTATCATGATCGCCGTCGATGAAAACAACATGTTGCTTATCTCCGGCAGCGGTGATGTTATCGAACCCGATGAGGATATCATGGGTATCGGTTCCGGTGGAATCGCAGCCCAGGCGGCGGCCATGGCCCTGATCAAGCATACCGATCTCGATGCCAAGGGTATTGTAAAAGAAGCCATGATGATAACAGGCTCCCTGTGTGTATTTACCAATGAAGTTGTGACGATAGAAGAGTTATAATAACCGTTCAAAGGTACTTCAAATATGAGCAATCTTAAACCAAAAGAAATCGTTAAGGAACTTGATAAGTATATAATCGGGCAGAACAAAGCAAAGCGTTCGGTCGCTATTGCCTTAAGAAACAGGTGGCGCAGGCAACAGGTGCCGGAGGATCTGCGAGATGAAATAGCACCAAAAAATATTATACTTATCGGTCCCACAGGGGTAGGCAAGACAGAGATTGCCAGACGCCTGTCGAATCTGACGGATTCTCCATTTAATAAGATTGAGGCCTCCAAGTTTACCGAAGTAGGATATGTTGGTCGAGACGTTGAATCCATGGTTAGAGATCTTCTCGAACTTACTGTAAACAAACTTAAAGCCAGGGAGCAGGAGGCTGTCAAAGAAAAAGCCTGGCAGATCGCTGAAGAGAGAATGCTCGATCTTTTGCTTCCAAAGTCGGAGAAACATCAGACCCAAAAGAGTGACGCTACAGCTGAAACGCATCTTGAGCTTTTGTCATCATCCGGTGGCGATGAGTCCTCTTCTACAAGGGAAAAACTTAGAAGCATGCTGCGTAACGGCAAACTTGATAATCGATATGTTGATCTGGAGGTATCTGACCGGGCCATGCCGGTGGTGGAAATATTTTCAAACGTCGGCATGGAAGAGATGGGGATCAATTTCAAAGATATGCTGGGCGGTCTCATACCCAAAAGTACCAAGCGGCGCAAGGTAAAGGTGCCGGAAGCAATGGAGACGATGGCGGCCGAGGAGGCCCAGAACCTTGTGGATTTAGACAAGGTGGTAAAGCAGGCTATTGAGAAAGTTGAGCAGTCAGGGATTATTTTCTTAGATGAGATTGATAAGATTGTGGGTAAGAACGGTACTAAAGGCCCTGATGTTTCCGGGGAAGGTGTTCAGCGTGACCTGCTGCCCATCGTAGAGGGGAGCACGGTAACCACCAAGTACGGTCCGGTGAAGAGCGACAATATCCTTTTTATCGCCGCCGGTGCATTTCATACGGTCAAACCTTCTGATTTGATACCGGAACTACAGGGCCGGTTTCCCATACGAGTGGAACTTGACTCTCTGGGCTGGAAAGAATTTGTGAGGATACTGACAGAACCGAAAAATGCTCTTCTGCTGCAATACCTGGCGCTTTTAAAGACCGAAGATGTTGAGATGGTCTTTGAAAATGATGCTGTCGAAGGTATCGCGAAAATTGCCGAAGAAGTTAATAATATGACTGAAAATATTGGTGCCAGAAGACTCCACACCATTATGGAGTGCCTGTTGGAAGATATTCTTTTTGATGCACCCGACTTGCATGAAAAGAGAATCGTTATAGACCGACTGTATGTGGAAAATAAATTGAAAGACATCAAGGATGATGAGGATCTGAGCAGATACATCCTTTAACCCAGTTGGTTCCGTTCATAAAAGGAATTTATTTGATGAATCCAAATGTAGCAGACATACTCATCGAAGCGCTTCCTTATATACGGCGTTTCTATGGCATGACCATCGTGATCAAGTACGGGGGGCATGCTATGGTAGACGAACAGTTGAAGGAAGATTTTGCCCGTGACGTCACCTTAATGAAATTCATAGGTTTGAACCCGGTTGTTGTGCA
>JABMQM010000423.1 GCA_013203195.1 Desulfobacteraceae bacterium
GACTGGTTCCTGTATATTTATCCGCCTCTGGAGGACTGGATGTTTTTGGACTTCAATATTAGAGCATTCCTGAATATCCAGAATCTAGCATCCAGCATCGATCTCGTAAAAGCGACTGGCTTACGCCTATCCTCATAATCAGCTATACAGATTAATGCAACGTTAGGGTAAAGACATATTATGACAGACGATATCCTATTAGATTCTTTTAATAAGCAGGGTGTACTGACCGGGGCATGCCTGCCGGACGACCGGAAACCGGCAATTCTGTCCCTGCGACCAGAAAAATTCGCAGACTATGTCGGCCAGTCTGAGGTTGTGGAAACCCTTCAAATTGCTATTGAGGCGGCCAAGCAGCGCCAAGAACCGATGGACCATATTCTTTTGCACGGCCCGCCAGGTCTGGGGAAAACAACCCTGGCGCATATAATCGCCAATGAAATGGGAGGAAATCTTACCTCAACTTCCGGACCTGCCCTTGAAAAGGGCGGAGATCTGATCGGCATCCTTACACATCTTGAAGATGGAGATATTCTTTTTATCGACGAGGTCCACCGCATACCAAAGACGGTGGAAGAGTTTCTTTATCCTGCCATGGAGGATTTTGCCGTTGATTTTGTCTTCGATAAGGGGATGTATGCCCGCAGTCACAAATACCGCCTGAATCGATTTACGCTTGCCGGGGCTACTACCCGGGTAGGGCTCTTGTCGGCGCCCCTGCGGGATCGATTTGGCATTTTCAGGAACCTTGATTTTTACAGTGAAGAAGAGCTGGTAAAAATCATCAGGCGTTCGGCGATGTTGCTTAACGTTGAGATAGATGATGAAAGCGCCGCCGAGCTTTCAAAGCGATCCCGAGGAACGCCCAGGATAGTAAACAGGCTTCTCAAACGGGTGCGGGATTATGCCCAGGTGCGGGCAGACGGAGTCATTATCAAAAGAACAGTTACGGAAGCATTGTCCCTGGAAGGGGTTGATGAAAAAGGGCTCACGAATTTTGACCGTCGCTATCTGCAAACAATTATCGAGTTTTATAAAGGCGGTCCGGTTGGCATCGAAGCTATTGCCGCCACTCTTCAGGAAGAGTCTGATACGCTGGTAGATGTGGTTGAACCCTATCTTTTGAAAATCGGAATGGTCATAAGAACATCTTCAGGTAGAAAGGCATCGGATGCAGCGTATCGTCACTTGGGGCACAGTATTCAGCAAAAAATATTTCACTGAACCATGTCGACAATTACACTCTTAACAGATTTTGGCCTTAAAGACACATATGTGGGTCTCATGAAGGGCGTTATCCTGTCAGTAAACCCGGATGCCGTGATTATCGATATCACTCACCACGTTGATCCCCATGACTTGCGCCAGGCGGCCTTTATCATTAAATCCTCTTATCGTTATTTTCCTGCGGGTAGCGTGCATGTCATTGTAGTGGACCCCGGCGTCGGGAGCCGGCGCGCAATAGTCGCTCTTACGATGATGGGGCAGACATTCCTTGCGCCGGATAACGGCATATTGACATTGATAGTAGATGAAGGGGATATTGATGCAATCGTTCGGGTCGAAAATTCAGACTATTTTTTGAAAGCGGTCAGCCAGACTTTCCACGGCCGGGATATTTTTGCTCCGGTCGCTGCCCATATCTCCCTGGGGGTCGATCTAGAACGGTTGGGAACGCCGATCGCTAAAAAAGACCTGGTCCTAATTAGAATTTCCAAGCCGTATGTTGGCAAAAAAGATGAACTCGTCGGAACCATAGTCTCCATAGACCGTTTTGGTAACTGTATTACAAATATTGATTCAGATTGTCTTGCGGCTTTTATAAATGCCGGCAAAAGCAAAAAGCTTCAAGTCGCGATCGGACAGAGTAAAATTAACGGATTGTCTTTAAATTATGAAAGTGCAAGCCTCCAGAGCCCTATGGCCATAATCGGCAGCTCCGGATATCTGGAGATCGCCGTGGATTGCGGTAGTGCCCGACGCTATTTGGGGGCTGCAAAAGGAGATGCTGTTCACTTGATATTGTCCAATTAGTTCAAGCATATCTTAGATTTAGAATTTCTAAATATATTCTGGGTTTATGATTGTTGAACTTGACACAGTGACATGTTACCCTAATTGAGCGAATGCTTTTAGTACAAAACTTATAAGAGAATACAGCCTATGAAACATCTTTCGGGAAACCGGGTAAAAGAGTTAAACGGGATCGCCGTACCGAAACCAAAAAAGAGGGCCAGCCGCTGGACTCTTTTGTTCGTAGGAGATCGTGGAAAAGTAATTCCAGTCAAGCGCTTTAAAGGACTTGCGATTACACTCACTTTTGCGGTTTTCATTGTGGTTGCTTTAGCGGTGGGCCTTTATTTTCTGTACAGCAGCGAAGCTGAAGAAAATAGGAGCCTGGTAAACGCTTTGGGAGTTTCACGACAGCAGGTAAAGTCTTTGCAGGATGAAAAGGAACTCCTTATGGTTCGTATGGTCTTGGCTGAATCGAAGATTAAAGTCGGCCGGATCGAGACAGAAGAAAAAACAACGGGAAAAAAGACGGACCTGTCTGAAGATAAAAACGTTTCTGCAGCTATTAAACCCCCAGCGCCGGATATTAAAAAAGTTGTTGAAACCGTAAAAGAAGTTCCGGCTGAAAAAGAGGCTGCAATTGCAGCGGTTGTAGAGGATGAGCCGGATATTTCCGAACCAAGTATGCCGGATGCAGAACCGCAAATGATCAGTATTGAAGATTTGATGGTTTTTAATACATTAGAAAACAAAAACTTGAAGGTAACGTTTAAACTCAGAAAAACCGATCAGAACATAGAAACGATTTCAGGGCATGCTTTTGTGGTATTAAAACGTGATCGGGATGACCGGAAACAATGGTTTGCAATTCCGTCTGTCTTTTTGGTATCAGGGAAGCCTTCCCGGATCCGCAATGGGCAATATTTTTCAATTGCCCGTTTTAAAGCCATGAAATTTCAGCACAAATACTCGGGTGACCCGAAACGTTTTCAATATGTAACGATATTTATTTATAACGCAGATGAAAAGCTGTTGTTAGAGAGTGAATTCCCCATAACAGTTCAAGAAATGCCTCCCGAACCGGCGGAAGGATAAGGATAAAATAGTGTTTCCAACTGTCAACAGAGCTGGATTTGCCGTGCACATCAAAGCCGCAGCAATTATTTTTGTGATTGTACTTGTTTTTATTCTGCCGGGTTCTGTCCGTGCCCAGAAAAGGATACACACCGCTTTTTTTGAAGGTACGGATTATGAACTGAACGTATATAGAATCTACGGTAAAGAACCCGGGAAAACACTGCTGCTTATCGGCGGGATCCAGGGAGATGAGCCGGGGGGATACCTTTCCGTTGATCATTATGCCGATACCAGTCTGGCGAAAGGGAATCTTATTGTCGTACCCAGAGCCAACTTTCGATCCATAGTGGCCAAGCGTCGCAAGATAAATGAAGATATGAATCGGAAATTCGGCGAAGATCCCAAAAGCAACTATGAAACCGAAATTGTTGCAATTCTAAAAAAGCTGATCAGTGAGAGTGATTGCCTGCTTAATTTGCATGAAGGTTCCGGTTTTTATTCCGCAAAATGGGAAGGACCCCATAGAAACCCGAAAAGGTATGGCCAGTCGATTATTGCAGACGTCGATACTTATGTGGATCCTAAAACCGGGAAAACGATCCATCTGGGCGAAATGGCAAGGTTTGTCAGTCAGGAGATCAATAAAAAAATAAAAAATCCCCGCAACCATTTTCATTTCAACAACCACAGAACACAGGAAGGCAGTTCCCTGCATAAAGAACAACGAAAATCCGCCACATATTATGCTTTATATACATATGGAATTCCGGCTTTTGGAATTGAAAGCAGCAAATCTCTTTCCATGGAGCAAAAGATTCGCCATCATAATCTTACCATCAATGCCTTTATGGATAGATTGGGGATTGTACCCGAAACACCGGGAATTAAGCTTGAGCGTCCGGTACTCAACTATCTGGTCATTTCGATCAACGATTCTCTGCCCGTGGTAGTCAAGAACCGGCAGTCACTGTTGCTCGAGGCCGGTGATACGATTATGATATCTCATATTGAGTCCAACTATAAGCGCGGACTGACTGCCGATATTGCCGGTTACGGAACCGTAAACGATATACGTAAGAAAATCCGTATCACAGAACCCGCAACAATTGTTGTGCGCAAAGATTACTATTCATGCGGCAGCATCAATATCAAAATGATAGGCGGCGGTAAGAAGATAGTCTCTGATGCCGTTGTATCAGATCAAAAAAAGACAGGCTCGGGCATACTTTTATATAAGATCAAAATTAACGGCGATGAACGTATCTTTAAAAACAAAGAGCACGTCAAGCTCGTAAAAGGTGACAAATTTGAAATTGTTGACGTAATTTCAGATATTGGCAATCCTTCTGAATGGATTGTTAATTTTAAGGGATATGTGGGAGATCCTGACAATAACACCGGTGAGGACCGGGGATATGTCATCAATACAGGCCGAGATTTGTGGAAAAGCTATTCCCTGGAGAAAAGAGGGATGTATTATCAAATAATCGTCGAAAACAATAGTGATATCATCGGAAAACTATTCTTTGATCTTGAAGACCCGGTTCTGAAATACGTCGTTATAGGGACGGAAAACGGCGA
>JABMQM010000424.1 GCA_013203195.1 Desulfobacteraceae bacterium
CGAGTCTTTTGAGCGCATCCATCGCAGCAACCTGGTCGGCATGGGGGTGCTGCCGCTGGTCTTTAAAGCCGGTGAAAATTTGGAAAGCCTCGGGCTGACGGGCTTTGAAACCTATTATATCAGCGGCATCGAAAATATGCAGCCCAGAAAAGTATTACAGGTCAAAGCCGTCAAAGAAGACGGCCAAACCATTGAATTTGAAGCGGTTTCACGTCTGGACACGGATATTGATGTCGATTATTTTGAAAACGGCGGCATCCTGCAATATGTCCTGCGCAAGGTTCTTAAAGAAAAATAGACAAAGAGATTGTTGAGGAATCGAACCAAAACATTAGTGTCAAGAACCTTCATTTGAAACTCGCCTTCATTTTCTGTTTGACCACGGCATCCATTTCCTCAATGGAAGCGGGCCTCCTTTCAGGCTGGTATACTCAGAAGGGGTGTGTACGCCGGAGTGGTGATGGTTTTCAGACAGGATCTACAAGATTTACCTATAAGTTTCACAGTTTCAGGAGAAACTGTGAAAAACAAATCCACCTGGCGGTACCGATAAGTTATTGGCTCAGAAAATTACCCATAAGGTACCTTATACTCACTTTCGATAATCATTTCAGCAAAGCGACGCCAGTGTTCAGCCATATACAATGGAATTGAGAGGATCCGGTCGTACCACGACAACTCATTCATGGAAAACCGGATTCCAAAAGGCGTGTCGGGATGCTCGTCCAAAAACAGGCGCAGGCTTTTCAGGGTTCCGCTTTTGCCTGACCTTACTTCCACCGGGAAAACCATTCCTCTGTATGTGATTAAAAAATCGACTTCCGCGTTTCATAAAATCGTAACACGATTTTATTTCTACTCTGAAATCAGGTTCGGAAACCAATACGTGGAGGTTGCCGCAGAAAACGCCAGGCGAACGGGGGCCTTCGGGGTTTCGGACACCAGTAGCCCCTCATCGGTGAGTTGGCGCAAAACATTACGGGCGGTTCTTTCGCCAAGGCCGGTGATACGGGCTGCCTCGCCCCGGGCAAACTCGCCGGCCAAAAACGCCTCGCGCAGCAGGAAAAACGCTTCGGACTTGATCGGCAATACGCCGGGGACCATCTTCCGGTTGCGAAGTTCGATGTAGCCTTGAAGCCGGTCAAGCATGCCGTCGATATCCAATAGACTTCCCATGAATGTGATCTGATCCATGCAGGTTTCCAGAAAAAAGCGGCAAAACCGGTCAAGGCCTCGCTGGGTCAGGTGCCCGCGACCGTTTACATCCCCTTGTCTGAGGGCGTCGGCATCGGCCAGATTTTGAACGTAGCTGTTGCGGTGCCGGGCAAATCCACGGCTGATCGTCCAAAGGCCGTAGCCGTCCATGCCCGAATGAATCAAGTAGCAGTCGGTGAAAAGCCGGGTCACCCGGCCGTTTCCGTCCAAAAACGGATGGATCCAGGCCAGCCGGTGATGAGAAGCGGCCGCAGCCAGTAACCGGTCAGTTCCCCGGTGGGATTCAGGAGCGTAGATCTCAACAAACCTTTCCACAAGTCCGGCAATCTCTTCCGGTGTCGGGGGGATGTGCCGGCCGACCTTGACGGTGACTTGCCGAAAGTGTCCGGGCACCACTTCCTGCTCTTTGCCGGTTTCTTCGTTGCGGACAATCCAAAGCTCTTTGGGAAGCCGCTCGTAAAAAAGCCTGTGGATGAGACAAATAAAGTCCGAGCTACAAACCCGGATATCGCCGGCCTCACTCTTGGCCTCGATGATTTTTTGTACCTCGACATGAGCCCGGGCCTCCATCTGCCGGTTGCGGACGGCCGGGTCTTCTGCGTAGTCGTCTTTGAAGGCTCGTTCGATGTCGACGGGGTGGGTGTAGTGACCTTCAATTAGGTTCGAATAATAGCTGTTGGTCAGCCGCAAAAACTCGACCAGCGCCTTGAGGACGATCGGGTGCAACCGAGCGCCCAAGGACGCGGACTCGCGGTAAACGTCCAGCGCAAGGTCGGAAAGCTCCCCGCTGGCTGCAGGCATCTGGGGGGTCATTTTATGAGTAGGATGATACATTTTGCCGATATTTATGCCGATTTGTATATTTTTAACATTCCAATATCAATTCAAATATTTAATTAAAAGTCAAGGGAAAGCGAATTTTCTGCCGATTTAATATCGGACTTCGCCGAGCCTCTTGTCGTACATCTTGCCGACACCGTATTCATCCCGCCGCATGAATTTTTCCCTGGCAGGACCGATGATCTGCATTTCAGGATGCTTTTCTTGAACGTCAAGAGCGATCCTCATCTCCTTGGTGCAGCCGGTGCTGAAGGTGGCATCTTTGCCGACCCACTCAGGCGGGACTTTTTTATTCATGATCTGAAATGCCTGGGCAATATCATCGTATGTCTGAAAGCGCCAGATATCGATCAAACCGCTTCTCTGTACTATCTCCCACATGTACATCAGATCGTCGGCATCCATGCCCGGCTCAAAATATTCAGAAGGGTTAATGATAAAAGTCATGGCCGACTGCTTTTTGAGAAAATCTACAAAAACCGACATGATCTTTTTGGCCATATCGATTTTTCCGGGGATGGAACCGATGATTCCGCTATAAAAAACAACGGTCATACCTTTCTTGGCAGCGGTTTCCATCCGCTCTATGATAGTTTCGGCTTTTTTTTCAAGGTCCTTATGGGAAAATTTGATCACCGAGGGATGTTTCGGTTTGTAGCTGATCGCAACCGAGCCTCGGGGAGCTTCTGATATGTTAAAAATATCTTGCGTAAATTGAAAGTGGGTATCAAAAAATCGCCGCTTCTGTTCATGACCTCTGGATATAACCCCGTCGACCTCTTTGAATATTCGTCCAAATGTCGTGGACGTCAGCAGGAGGTTGAGGTTTTCACGGGTTCCGTCGGAGATGACGAAGATATTGTAATCCCTTCTGAGGGTTTTCAGCAGTTCGTTTTTGGTCAAGTTTTTTTCCTGGATGAAAAGCGCTCTCTCCAGTTCCCGGCGCAGGACTTCATCTTCCTGAGCGTTTATAAAATCTACTTTTTTAAATAAGGGACCTTCCTTAAAGGCAATAATGATTTTATGGCCCAGCTTAGCGAGGTAATGCACAATTGCCAGATCAACCATTACTTCACCGCTTTCATTGGCAAGCCAGAGTATTTTTTTAGCCCGGCCGGCTTCCGGGGCGGTCTCTTTGGATTGAATTCCCAGGAATTGAAACAGAAAATCAACACCGTTGCCGGTTAAGGGCCGGTTAAACGCCGTAAGATAATCCTCCATAGTGTATTTCAAAGATTCGTCCGATTCCCAGAGGGAATTTTCAACCGAAATGGCAATAAGCCTTTTTAGTTCAAGGTGTTCCACATGCTCTTTGATTGCGGTTATCGTCGTGGGAGCTTTTGCAAATTCTGAACACTCCACATGATTGAGCGCCTTTTGAAAAGTTTCTGAATTAAAGGACTGGCTGACGCGCTTGTTACGCATGGCTTTCTCAAAAAGATATGGGTCTTCAATCTGGGTATGGTTCAAGAAAATCCGTAGAAGGCGTTTTTCGAGCCTGGAAGGTATCATGATTTCATCGCGAGTTTCGTGGCTGTATTTGATTTTGATGAGAGCTTCCAGGTAGTCTTGCTCTTTTTGATCTTCGATTTGCCGATCAACCAGTTCCAGGATCCGCTGCAGCACTTCATTATATTTTTCCTGGATAAAATCAGACCGGTCTCGACTCATAATCGCCGTAAACATATTGTCAGAGCATGGATAATAGCGTTCATCTTCGTTGGTATAGACCATGAATCTGATCTGTTCAGGCGTGGCGGCCTGGCCCGGATGAGTAAAATAATCGAGATGATTTTCAATATAGAAGGTGTTAAACCAGGCATCCATCTCCGGATTTTCTCCTGGCTTATAAGGTTTTGGAGGCTTGGAATCTTTAGAACTTTTCGAATTCTTAACGCTAGTTTTCATTTGGCTCCTCCTTGTCATAATAGCTCAGCCACAAAGACACAAAGGCACTTAATTATAATAAGCAAAAGTCATTTGTCACTTGTCATTAGTCATTAACAAAAAAAGACCGCTATGCTCGAAAAGCGTTTCGCTTGAAGGAAAAAGTCTTTTTATCGATACCCCTCAAGGCCGCCAGGCCGCTACTCAAACGAAGTGCTCCTCAAGCGAAGCACTCCAATCA
>JABMQM010000425.1 GCA_013203195.1 Desulfobacteraceae bacterium
GGTATCCTCTGTATATTAACCTGCCGGCGGCACCGTCCACATCACTGATTCTGGTACTGGCAATGGTAACGCCCCTAAGACCGGTATTTTGGGTGGGTGTGTTGTCAGTCATGGCAACCTCCTTTCCCTTTTGCGAACGTGTTAAGTATTAGTAAATAAACGTAAAACAATAACCTAAAACCTAACACTTAAAACCTAAAACGTGATCAATTCGATTTCTTACGAATTCATCATTAGTAATTTATAAATCTATCCACATATCCGCTTCATTGCCGCAATGAGAGCAGGTGGCCGAACCTTTTACCTGTTGTTTGGAAGCTTCCTGCTCTGATTTAGTCCCGGCAGCCACTTTTTCAGCAGGCTCGTCAACCGGTTCCAGCGTGCAGGTAATCAGCATTTCTGCTTCATTGCCGCAGTTTACGCATTCACAGATCTCTTTGCGAATTATTTCACTCATGATATTTTCCTTTCAGGCTCAGCTGTTGGTTTTAATATAAATAGAAAAACTTATTATAATATTTTAAAAATGAGCTCTGTTTGAAAGAATGTCAAGGGTGAAATTAATTTCCAATTGAAATAATTTTTTCAGTACGTTGAAAACAAAACCAAAAGGTGCTAAAACTATTCACTAACCAGTTCTTCAACGTTTACCGGCAATCTGATCTGACGATAAAATGGACGGCCAATGAATCCAATCCGCATCAAAAAAGGCTATGATTTGAACGTTGAAGGCCGCCCTTCTGATAAGATCGAGCAATTACCAAAACCCGCATATGTCGCTGCTGTTCCTGAAAAGATACCTTTTATAAAGCCGCGTCTGGCCGTTAAGATTGGAGACGAGGTTAAGATCGGAACGGTTCTTTTTGTGGACAAACGCGCACCGGAAATAAAGTTTTTATCACCCGGCGGCGGGAAAGTGGAACAGATAAATTTTGGGCCGCGCCGCATCATTCGTGAAATTATCATTAAGCTGGAGAGCGAGGAAGCATCTGAAGCGTTTGAAAAAGTGCCTGAAACGCACCTTGGGCATCTTGAACGCCACGATTTGGTAAAAATGTTGCTGGAAGGCGGTCTCTGGCCGCTGATCCGGCAGCTGCCCTATCGGGATATTGCCGATCCTGTGAAAAATCCGCCGGCCGTCTTTGTGAGCCTGGATGCCGGCGAAGCATTTCAACCCGCATCCGGAGTCTATCTTAAAGACCAGAAAGAGCTTTTTGCATACGGCATCCAGGTTTTGCGCAAGCTGGCGCAAGACAATGTTTATGTTACGGCCCGCCATGAAAACCGCGAAGTTCCCGCAGAATACAACCAGTGGATTACGCATTTTTATACCGGCAAATATCCGGCTGCTGATCCGGGGGTGCTTTTGTATCACACGCGCACATCTGCAGACGCCAACCACTGCTGGTATATCAGCGGGCAGGATCTGCTGTTGCTGGCCCGTCTTTTGAAAACCGGGAAATACCCTGTGGAACGGATCGTTACCCTGGGCGGGACTCTTTGCTCTGATCCCGGCCATGTCGGTACCAGATCGGGGGTGCCCTTGGCGCATTTGGCCGCAGGCCGCAAACAAGAGAAAAATATCCGCTATATTGCCGGTGGATTATTCAGAGGGTATATTGCTGCGGAAAACACTTTTTTAGGATATTACGAAAAATCATTGCTGCTGCTGCCCGCGGGCGACCAGGAGGAGGTTTTCGGTTTTGTGCGTCCCGGTTTTAACAAACCGAGTTATTCCAGGGCATTTTTATCGTACTTTAATACTGCGGCCCTGCCCATGGACTGCAATCGGCACGGGGGCGTGCGGGCCTGCATCGCCTGTGGATATTGTGCCCAAGTCTGCCCGGTCGATATTCTGCCCCAGTTGACTTTCAAGGCGGTGCTGGCGGATGCGGTCGAGGAATTTCTGGCCCATGGCCTGCTGGATTGTGTCGAGTGCGGACTTTGTACCTATGTCTGCCCTTCCAAGATTGAGCTTGCCGATATTCTGGTGCATGCCAAAGCTGCCTATTACAAGGAACAGACGGCCTGATGAAATTTTTAAAACGATTTTTTGATGCGCAGCGCAAACACTTCTCCGAGAAAGGACGCTTTGCAAGGCTATATCCTTTTTTTGAGTCCATCGAAACGATTTTCTTTGCGCCGGCCGATGTCACCGCCCACGGGCCCCATGTGCGGGACAGCCTGGATGTCAAGCGTTTCATGACCCTGGTGCTTGTGGCCCTGTTTCCGCATCTTGTTTTTGGCATCTACAACGCCGGGTATCAATCGCACCTGGCCTCGGGACTTTCGCTCAATTTTTTGCCGGTGTTTTTCAAAGGAATGTGGATCGTCCTGCCGCTGGTGATCGTTACCTATGTGGTCGGATTTTTCTGGGAGATCGTCTTTGCGGTAGTCAGAAGGCACCATATCAGCGAAGGGTTGTTTGTTACCTGTATGCTGTTTCCGCTGACATTGCCGCCGACGCTGCCGTTGTGGCAGGCTGCTGTGGGAATTTCTTTCGGCATTGTTATCGGCAAGGAGGTTTTCGGAGGCACCGGCAGGAATTTTTTAAATCCGGCCCTGACCGGCCGGGCCTTTATCTTTTTTGCTTATCCGGCCCGTATGTCGGGGGATGCGGTCTGGACGGTTATCAGCGGCGCTAAAGCTGCGGCTGTGGATGCTTTCAGCGGAGCCACCCCCCTGGCAGTCGCGTCCCTTGCTGAAAAAGGGGTCGGTGTTCAGACGGCCCTGTCCCAGGCGGGCTACAGTATCACAAAGCTTTTTGCGGGTCTTTATCCGGGGAGCATCGGGGCCACGTCCACGCTGTTGTGCATCACAGGTGCCGTATTTTTAATACTGCTGGGCCTTGCCAGTTACCGGATCATCTTAGGCGGGGTGCTGGGGATTCTGTCGGCCGGACTCGTGCTTAATCTTTTTGCCACGGACGCTTCTCTGCCGTGGCTGGCGCTGAACCCGTTTTATCATCTGCTCATGGGCGGATCGGCCTTCGGCTTGGCCTATATGGCCACCGATCCGGTTACGGCACCGGACATGCCGCGGTCCAAGTGGATCTACGGTTTTGCCATC
This sequence comes from Desulfobacteraceae bacterium, assembly GCA_013203195.1. Classification (GTDB taxonomy): domain Bacteria; phylum Desulfobacterota; class Desulfobacteria; order Desulfobacterales; family UBA11574; genus Desulfatibia_A. Next base: position 3,070 of record JABMQM010000425.1, read on the forward strand.
GGGGTTCTGACGATACTGATTCGGGTCTTTAACCCGGCTTTTGTCGAGGGGATCATGCTGGCCATTCTGTTTATGAACCTGTTTTCGCCGCTTTTGGATCATTTTGAGGTCAAGGCTGTTTTAAGGAAAAGGGTGCCCAATGTCTGACACCTTAAAGTCTATTATCTTCGCCCTGGTGCTCTGTGTGGTCTGCAGCCTGCTTTTAACCCTGGCATCCAGCGGGCTTAAAGACTATCAGGATCGCAACGTGCTTCTTGATCGCCATAAAAATCTTTTAAAAGCGGTGGGGCTTATCGAACAAGGGCGGCAATACGCACCCGCTGCCGTCGAATCTTTATATGCTGAAAACATTAAAATGATCTGGGTCAAGCCCGACGGAGCCGTTGTGGAGCAGGCACAGCGAACACAAAAAGATTTGCAGCTTTACCTTTATATGAAAGATAATGAGCTGCAGGCCTACATTGTTCCCATCGACACCCGGGGGCTTTGGGGCAAGATTTACGGTTACATGGCCATTGAAAAGGACGGGTCGACCATCAGCGGCTTTACGGTCTATCAGCACGGCGAAACCCCGGGCCTGGGAGGCGAGATCGAAAAAGGCTGGTTTCAGGAAAATTTCGTGGGCAAGCGCATTGTCGACCAGGGCGGCAATTTTGTGTCGATCTCCATTGCCCGGGGAAAGGTCAAGGATCGCGTTCGGTCGGGGCTGCAGATCAACTACGTGGACGGTATCAGCGGCGCCACCCTGACCGGCAAATACCTTACGGCCGGCTTTAAGGATATTCTGTCTGTCTATGAGCCGGTATCTATACGGTTTCGCAAAAAGTAATAAATTACTTTTTACGAACGTTTTAAGTTTTAGGTTTTAAGTAGTACAAATAATCGTAAAACCCTACCCTAAAACCTAAAACTTAAAACCTAAAACGATATTTTGTTAAAACATGAAACTTACCAAAACTAAAACCTATAAAGCCTTTGCCGGGCCGCTGTGGGAAAACAACCCTGTTTTTATA
>JABMQM010000426.1 GCA_013203195.1 Desulfobacteraceae bacterium
CCCCCTGGGCGCTCGACACGGCCACCCCAACTGGCGCAAAGCCCTGCAAAGTACGGGAATTGAATCTGAAAAAACCGCACAAGTAATCAATAAAATATCCGATTCTTATGTGTCATGGCAGGAAAACTCTTTTCCGGGACTTTTGGGAAATGTTATCGCCGGCAGGATTTGTAATCGGCTTGATTTCGGGGGTACCAATTGTGCGGTTGACGCTGCCTGTGCAAGCTCTTTGAGCGCTGTCCATCTTGCGGTTTTAGAACTGTTGTCCGGACGCAGCGACATGGTTATCACCGGTGGTGTCGATATGCTGAACGATATCTTCATGCAGATGTGTTTTTCCAAGACCGGTGTGCTGTCACCCACAGGAGATATCAGACCGTTTTCGAAAGACGCCGACGGCACCGTGCTGGGCGAAGGGGTGGGATTATTTGTTCTCAAACGCCTGGAAGATGCCCGACGCGACGGCAACAAAATTTATGCGGTTATCAAAGGCATGGGATCTTCCAGCGATGGAAAATCACAAAGCATTTATGCACCCAGGGCCAAAGGACAGCTTAAAGCACTGCAAACGGCATACAAAGACGCCGGCATAGACCCTGCTACCGTCGGGCTGTTTGAAGCCCACGGCACCGGCACCAAAGTTGGAGACGCAGTGGAGTTTCAGGCCTTAAACCGGCTGTTGGAAAACGCGGACAAAAATAAAAACAGCTGCGCCCTCGGCTCGGTAAAATCTATGATCGGCCACACCAAGGCCGCGGCCGGCGCTGCCGGTTTGATGAAGATCGTGCTGGCCCTGCATCACAAAGTCCTGCCGCCGACCTTGAAAATCGACCAGCCCGATCCTAACTTAAAGATCCATGAAAGCCCCTTGTACCTGAACACGGAAACCAGACCCTGGTTCTCTTCAAAGGATCACCCGCGCAGATCAGGTGTCAGCGCTTTTGGCTTCGGAGGCAGCAATTTCCATTTAGTGCTCGAAGAATATCGCCCGGACAAAGAAGTAGTTTCCTGGGACGGAGCCGTTGAAATCGCGGCGCTGTCAGCTCCCGATGCACAGGGGCTTGTCGAACATTTGAACAGCTTGAAAGCTGTCATCACAAGCGGAGCCTCCTTTCAAGAAATTTCGATTAAAGCCGCTCAAACAAGAAGCGATTTTTCTTCAACAGATCCTTGCCGTCTTTTGGTAGTCCTGGAGCGCTCCATGGATCTTGCGCGGTTGTTTGACCGTGTTAAGCATGCACTGGAGTTAAACGGCACAACAAGCTCGTGGCATGCAAAGAACATCTACTATGGGTGCTCAGATAAATCCGGCAAGCTTGCTTTTGTTTTTCCGGGCCAGGGCAGTCAGTATGTCGGTATGGGTCGTGATCTTGTCTGCAATTTTCCGGAGGCTTTCAAAATTCTGGAAAATGTTAACAAAAAATTCGAAAGCTCATCTTATGTCACTGATTTTATTTACCCGCCCCCTGCCCTGACCCCCCGGGAAAACAAAAAACAGCAGGAAAGATTGAGGGCAACGGATATCGCTCAACCAGCTATCGGGGCCGTGAGCATTGCCATGCAGCAGGTTCTGCAAGGATTCGGCGTTCAACCGGACGCAACCTGCGGGCACAGCTTTGGTGAATTCTCGGCTCTATGTGCAGCCGGCTGGATCGATCTGGATACGTTTTTGCACCTTGCCATCACCCGGGGCCGCTTGATGGCAACAGCCGGTCAAACTAACGGCGCCATGCTGGCGGTCAAAGCACCCCTGAACGAACTGGCTGATATGATCAATAAGTCAGATTTAGATGTGGTTCTGGCCAACAGAAACAGTCCCCAACAAGGGGTTTTGTCAGGATCAATCGAAGAGATTTCCAGGGCTGAAAAAATTTGCAAACAGCAAGGATTCAAATCAATCCTTTTACCGGTATCGGCTGCTTTTCACAGCCCTCTGATAAAAGATGCCCAGAAACCTTTCCATCAAACCTTAAAGGCAATCGACATCAAGCCCTCAGACGTACCGGTTTTTTCCAACACAACCGGCACCCCCTACTCGCATGATACTGAAGAAGTCAAAAAGCTGCTGGGTGAACATCTACTGTGCCCCGTCGATTTTGTAAGTGAGATCGAGAATTTATATGCATCCGGCGTTAGCACCTATATTGAGGTCGGTCCTAAATCGGTTTTGACCGGACTTGTCAAAGCGATTTTAAAAGATCGCGACTTTGAAGCCCTGGCCCTGGATGATTCCGCAGGCAGACGCTTTGGACTCACCGATCTTGCCGCCACACTTAGCCTGATCGCCTCTTTGGGCCATCGGGTTGATTTAAGCAAATGGCAGGAGGCTCACACGCAAACGCGAAAACAGCTCATGAGCATTCCCATTGCAGGTGTAAATTATCGCCCGCCAACACCTTTGAAACCGCAATCCAACAGACCCGCAGCGTCGGCCGACCAAAAGCGTTCCGATCATTCTCAAAGCATGCACAGCTCTGATTACAGCTCAAGCACAACTTTGATTGACAAACAAAGGCCGCTTGAAACCGGCCGCGATGCCTCTCCGGTGAGCAAAATAAATCCTAATATTGACCCGCAGCAGCTTAACCTTAACATGCCAAGCACTTCCATTAGTGGAAATAAAAACACCATGAAAAATACGCAGCAACAAGAAAAGTTCATTCTGGATGCTTTAAAGGTTGTTCAGGAAGGCCTGAAATCGATGCAGGCACTCCAAGCGCAGACAGCCGAAACGCATCAGATGTTTTTACAGACCCAGAGCGAGGCCGGCCGCACTCTGCAGAATATGATGGACAATACCCAGCGTCTGGCGGAAGCTTCGCTTGGACTAAAAACAACAGTTGACCCTTCCAGTTTCAAATCCGAACGCAGCTTTAAACAATTTGAACCCGAAGAACAAATTGCGCAGACTCAAGCTACCCACAAAACGCCCTACGACCAGGCGCTGCAACCGGGTTTGCCGGAATCCGAAACAGCCTCGACTTTGATCCGGGAACCTGACTTGACAATTGACAAAAAAACACCCTTGCCGTCCGGCAGTTCTCAAAAAGAATTGGGAAACAGCATGCTGGAAGTGGTCAGCCAATTGACCGGTTATCCCGTGGAGATGCTCGATCTGAACATGGATATTGAGGCCGATCTGGGTATCGACTCCATCAAACGAGTTGAGATACTCTCCACCCTGGAAGAAAAAGTGCCCGGCCTGCCCCCTGTTTCCCCCGAAGTCATGGGAAGCCTGAAAACCCTGGGCCAGATCATCGCATACCTCGCGGATGTTGACGCTGATAAAACCGATGCTGCTCAAAATGAAACTGCAACCGATTACCACGCATTATCAAAGCCTGATACGGTTGAATCAACCGCACCGGCCGGCAGTACCAGCAAAGATTTGTTGGACGTTTCACCTAAAAATTTGGCAGCCGGAATCGAAAGAAAGGTTGTTGCCGTTGTCGAGAAACCGTTTAATCCCGGCGATCGATTGGCGCTGCCCCCAGGCCGCAAGGTTTTTGTCACCGATGACAAAACCGGTCTTGC
>JABMQM010000427.1 GCA_013203195.1 Desulfobacteraceae bacterium
GGGCTCGACTGGGACGAACTCGATTCTTTGCTCAAGAATACCGGCCTCGAACAGGAATTTATGCAGACTGTCCTATTTCTTTCCCGTGTTATGGGCCTTCCCCTACCTTCCAGCCCATCATGGCTCAAGAAAAGAAAGTGTAACCAACAGAAATTAGACTCCTCATTTCATGTCCTGATGGCCCTGCTGGATCAAAAACGGCTGATGGATGTAAAAGGATTTATTTGGAATTTCCGGATTGCCCTTTCAAACAGAAAGAGTTTCAAAAACAAAACAGCCTTTGCGGGAAAGACCTTACTCGCTTTTTTAGGACGACCTGCGCATCATTATCGGTCTTGTTCAATGGGAGATCTTTTTTGCGGATCTTTGCGCCGGCTCCTCTTTTATACCAAACGCATTATATCGACCCTCAAGCACCTGCCTGAAATAATTTTTTTTAAAAAGCGGTCCTCCTTGCCTGCTGAAAGGGCTGATGCAAAAAAGAGACTCATGATCCTCCTTTTGAGGAAAATCGATACCACACGGTAGTAAGCGCTGGAAAGGGATCAGAAACACGGGGGAATAAGGAGGTCGGGGCATCTGTGAGAATGGAAAGGAATTTAGTTAGAGTGATACTGTGAGAACTCCGGTTAGATGTAAATTGTAGCTCGCAGTCACACCGACAGTACCGCTTAGAGTAAGTAGACCATTTAGTGTGAAATTAAAGGCTTGTTGATAGTCGGTTGTTGAGTCAACTGTAAGAGAGCAACCTTAAGGCATGATAATGGTGACATCTGGCGCAGATATTGTAAAATAAGTACCTAGTGTTATGAAATTAAGTTTATTGGTTAAAGTAAACCTTAATGTCGGTATCCAAGACACGCCGAAGACGACTACAACAGATGGGTTAATAGCCTGTTCATCCAGCGTCTTGGAGTCATCAAGGGCTCCCCATAAAGGATTGTAAAACGTGTAATAAGCTACGTCTCCGGCTGTTGTTGTAGCTGCGCTGGCCAGGCCAGTCGTTCCACCAGCGGCGGTGGCGGCTGTTGTGTAATAAGGGGTTCCAAGATCTGTGATGTTACCCTTTACAGGGAATGCGTTTTTGATCGTGACCCGTATTAACGAATAAGTCCCGGCCGGCAAGGTGATATTGTCGATTCCGTCGAAGGTCCCGCCTGTACTAAGGTCGATCTCAGATGTCCCTGACCAGATCTCCACATAAGATGTACCATTATGCATTTCAACCTTTGTCACGGTGACCTTAAAAGAAGTTGGGGTGCCGCTGGTATCCGCGTTGGCCCATTCTTCAGATGATTGGATCAACAGAGTAAAGACAAAAGACAGGATAATAAGGAAACGTAATCCCAGACAAGATGCCCTTTTCATAGCTCTCTCCTTATGATATAATGTTTATCAGAATACGGCTGGTCCAAAACGACTAATCGCTGTCACCCTTTAGAGAGAACGTGCCTGCGTTAGTGCCATTTGCATAGGCCTCTTTTGTCCCGAAAAAACTCCTGATTGCTGGCTTCTTGTAGGCAATGTAACCCGCAACACCTGCGACTGCTGCAATCGAAGATCGCTTGATCGCTTTTTTGCAGAAATCCCGGCGATCGATCGAATCTGCTCGGGAGTCTCCTGATTCCCCTGTTTTTGGCTCTTTCATCAGTCCCTCCAGAGTTAAGTGTTTTTTTACGGCTGAATACAACTCTTACAGGATACTATTCAAATTTTCAATGTAAAACGATGGCCACAAGAACAGACATATAGCTTGCATGAAGGTTCTGTCTCATGTTGGGTAAAATTATGCAAGACTGCCAGCACAATTGTGGTTTATATCACTCAAACAATCGCAGATCGGCGAAATTTATGTTTCACAGGCACGAAGCGCCCGCTGTCTATGATCGGTATGCCTAACCACATTAAATCCTTGATGTGCTCTCGGGAATAGAAATAGCCGATCCGCACTGAGTTGACCTTAACGATGCCACACTCGGCAGCCCTGTTATCTTACCGAAAACGAAGATAACTTGGCTGTGAGGTCAACAGGAAATATCAAGACCCGTGGCTTTCCGTTCTCATCTTACGATGAGTTTAGCTTTCTATGGAAAAGGTTTTAAGCTCCCAACAGGCAAACTATCCCTATTAGGAGCAGGGCATATACAGTTTGAGGTTGTTCTTCATGGGCTAATCTCCTGGGTAGAGGTTGGATGATTGGTTGGATCTTGACCAATGTAATGACAAAAGATATCTTAATGTCAAGAAAAATCGGCTTTGGGAAAGGTCAGGATTTCATATTATCTGGCAACAACCCAGGTTAAGGTAACGTGCATAAATCTTAACTTTCACAAAATAAAATATTCGTTTGTATGCTAACCACTTCCAGCCTCATTTTAAACTTTTTTATGTTACCATAAGTCAAGGATTTCAGCAATCTAAAACTCTGAGATATCCTCAATTAGGGTAAATTGATCGAAACTGAGATATTTGATTCCGTATATGAACTATTGATGAGTTACAGCTATCTGCTATATTGGTCAGCTTTCCAATGCCAAACAAACCTGTGACATCACTATGTTATCTCAATTCAAGACCATGTTGGCATAAGAGCTCATTAGCTCAGAGAGGGCTTTTTTTCCAATACCTCCACCGGAAGCCAACGCCATAGGAAATTGGGCTGATTTCCTGAAAAGATTTCCGTATTTCTGCTGCCAGGTCTCATATTTCAGGTAAAGCCAGAAAACATCTAAAGAAAGGGTTCTTAAGTCCCAACTATCAAGACCCAATTTCTAACATATAGAAGTGGTGTTTTCCTTGCCTTCAAAAACCTAAGCCCAGCATCGAAATCTCCAAATTTTACTTGACTTTGATTCTCGCAGTCCCTAAGAATGGAAGACAATGTTCAGGTGCTCGTTTGAGCTTAATAGGGAACGCCGTTAAAACGGGACGGGCCCGCCGCTGTGACCCCACCCTTAATTCTTTGTTTTATAAGACAAGGGGAACTCTTTTAGCATTTTGTACCACTGTCAGGCACTCAACTCCTTACGCAATGGGTTGAATGGCGGATGGGAAGGTCGCTAATAGGGGGGGGGAGTCAGAAGACCTGCCTGAACAGACGGGTCGTAATCTTCGTGGATTGGAGATGACGGCAGGATCTTGAGGATAAAAAAGGGAAATCCTCGGGTCGATTCATTTCGGTCCGGGGATTTTTTTTGCACCGGGCCTTGGTTTATAAAC
>JABMQM010000428.1 GCA_013203195.1 Desulfobacteraceae bacterium
AGCAAAACCTCAAAGTGAAAAGTTTCTATGGTAGTTCCCCAAAGCCCAGCAAAAACTCCATTTACACCCGAGATTTGGAAATACCTCTCCTGCCAATATTTGCAAGAATTTTCATCGGCATGCATCCCCAGTGTCGCCAGTTGAGCACCGCCCGATAAAATGGTGCTTCAATGGAAAAGCCGACGCCACATGAACATAACAACGCTTGCGTGGTATAGAATGCTTAATGCTTAGACACAATATGTTGTTAGTTGGAGTGTGGTGTAAAATGTGCTGATACCTTGCCTGTACCAATAGTCACTATCGAATCAATATCATTGAAGATTGGGTTTGTAAATCTTGAAATTTTGGGGGCTTGAAATTTGCAGGGTTCAAGGCAGTAAAACGTAACAAAACCTAATTTATCTATTATAATTAATAAGTTATATTACATTTTGTTACGTCTTAAAGGCAGCTATCTTCACTTTTGTATGCTAATCCGTCACCCAAACATACTGTGTTCGTCATGAAAATTAAAAAAGTGCAGAACAGTTCCGATAGTTTTCAGTCAAAAGTTGCATAGACAGGTGTGGACTTATAGCCGCTATGCGCAGTTGATTCAGAATGTAGACTATCGTTTTAGCACCTCCAATAGAGGTTCGCCAGCGGCAGCTGAAGGGGGCTTGGCTCCCACGCATGCAGAAAGGGTCGAGGCGATGTCCACAGGATGCACAAGACGGTCGATTCGCTGGGCGGGAACACCAGCGCCGGCAAATATGATGGGCACATAGGTATCGTAGCGCCAAGGCGATCCGTGAATGGTGCATAAAGGAACGGACTCTTCGCTGTACAGAAACCAATAAGGTTCCTGGACCAGATATATGTCTCCGGAGCGTTTGGGATGAAAATTCCGCCGGATCTGCTGAATCATAGGGGCTTCGGGCAAGCGTCCGCTACGCAAGTCACTGCTTGAAACGGCCAGGGCAATGCCGTCGAATTTCATTAGTTCCTCTGCCAGCGCACCTTCCACCTCGGCCAAGTCTAACCCCTTTTCCCGGATGACATTGTGATCCAGATACACATAGGGGTGCTTATACATTTTAATGAGTTCTTTTCCGATTCCGAATCGCTTTTTGAGAGCTTCCACTGCCGGGGTGGCATCGTAAGTCGAAGGCGTCAGGCGGCCCACATCCATTCCCAGGCTCGCCATGTATTCCGGGGCTTCAGGCGCACCGTGATCGGCAGACAGGACGATCAGTATGTTTTTCAGACCGATTTTCTTATCCACATATCCGAACAGATCGGCCAAAGTCCGGTCGAGCCTCAGCATATTGTCCTCGCTCTCCAGACTGGCAATGCCGAAGATGTGGCCCGCATAATCTGTAGAGGAAAAACTGATGGCCAGATAGTCGGGAACATCGTCCTGCCCGAGTTGTTCGTTTTCGATCAGACTTTTTGCAAAATCAAGAGTAAGTTCATCACCGACCGGGCTTAATGTGAGCAGGGTATAGAAAAGCTTATTGTCCTTTTTGCCGAACGGATGGGGAAAAACACGGCCGTACCCCGGCAGTGCCGTTTCATAAGGGCGATCGTCCGTATCCCGATAGACATATTTTGAACGATCCTGCAACAATTCCCAGGATTTTCCTTCATAACTGCCTGCCAATCTTTTTCCATTCCATTCTTTCACCCAGCCCGGATATTGCTCATAGTAGTATGTGCTGCTGGCAAATTCCCCGGTTTTTTTGGAAAACCAGAAGGCTTTGCCCGCGTGTCCGGCCAGGGAAACGGCGCCCCGGTCTTTGACCGATACACCGAAGATTTTCGCGCGCCCGGCAGTGGCCACAGCCAGTTCGTCGCTAAAGGTGGAGGTCAAAATGGCCCGTGGAGAACGACCGCCACTTTTTGCGGCAGCCTGGGTCGGATCTATTTCCGATTTTTTGTCTACACCGCCTTTCAATCCTACCATATCGTAAGCCGTGTCTTCAATGGCATAACCGACTTCACCGGTCTCCCGATTCATCCAAACATTGGCTACCATTCCGTGAGCCGAAGGGAATGCGCCCGTGGCCAGAACAACATGTCCAACGATGGTTTCCAAGTTGCTGTGCTGATGGTGAGCGTTGGAATAATGCGTTCCCTTTTCCAATAGATAGCGAAAGCCGCCTTCTCCGTATCGGTCGGCGTAGCGACCCGGCAGATCGCCGCGCAACTGGTCCACGGTAATCTGCAAAATGAGCCGTGGCGCGGAATTGGCGGTTTCCGCAAATGCGGCTGGCGGAACCAGTGCAAGTGTAATAAGTGTGATTAGCAGACTTACAAATTTCATTTTTCCTCCTTATTATGTTGAGTTCCGCTTTTTAGCCTTCAAACTTTTGATCTATTGAGTATCATACAGAAATAATGGTTAACTGGCTGTTGGTCGGCCCGTTCTACTTCTGCTCTATGATCATTCCCTTTAACTGTCCGTTTGGGGAGGGGGATGGGATCTATTTCAGGAGAAAAGGCCAAGAGCCGTGTAGCGACTCTTGGCCCACCTTGAATCCCTATCAGGATCATTTGCGAAAGTATAAACTCAGTGTCCGGTCGCGGGGGTCTGTAATTGCTCCATGACCTGGTCAACGGTGAAGCTGGCCGCCTTCTGGCGCGGCGGGAACTCCTTGAAGGTTGATAGGAATTTCCCGACATATCCCTGCGCCGGCACCAAAAGGAAAGCATGGTCCATCCACCAATCCCAGTAGGTGTTCGAGGTAATAGAGGCCCGCTCATAGGGATCCGTGCGCAGGTTAAAAAGCCACGGTATCCGCGTATTCACCAGGGGCTCACCCCAGACCAACATGGTGCCCTGCGCCCTCTGCTGTGCGAAAACTACCTTCCAGTTATCGTAGCGTAGCGCCTGCAGGTCGCCGTCGTCGGAAAAGTAGAAGAACTCCTCGCGGGGACTCTTCTGCTCTTTACCGGTCAGGTAGGGCAGGAAGTTGTAGCCGTCGAGATGCACTTTATATTTCATGCCGTCGGCTTTGTGGCCTTTCTTCAGCTTCTCCTTGATGTCAGGAACCCCGGCGGCGGCAAGTAGAGTGGGCAGCCAGTCCATGTGCGACATGATGTCGTTGGAGACAGTATCGGCCTTGATCCTGCCCGGCCAGCGTACCATAGCGGGTACCCGGTAGGCCCCTTCCCAGTTGGAGTTCTTCTCTCCGTGGAAGGGCGTCATGCCGGCGTCGGGCCAGGTGTTCATGTGCGGGCCGTTGTCAGTGCTATAAAGGACAATTGTGTTGTCGGCAATTCCCAGGTCATCGAGCTTCTGGAGTACAGTGCCCACGTTTTTGTCATGGTCGATCATGGCGTCATGGTAGGGCGACTGCCCGCGTCCCGACTGGCCCATGCTTTCCGGTTTGACATGGGTTCTAAAGTGCATATGGGTGAAATTTACCCAGACAAAGAAAGGCTTACCGGCCTTGTGCTGTTTCTCTATAAATTCTACTGACCGGGCAGCGAAGTCGTCATCGATTGTTTGCATACGCTTCTTAGTCAGTGGGCCAGTGTCTTCAATCTTCTGCTTACCTTTCGGTAGAGCCCAACTATGAATAACGCCTCGCGGTCCGAACTTCTTCAGGAACTCGGGGTCTTTCGGATAATCAGGCAGTTCAGGCTCCTCCGAAGCGTTCAGGTGATAGAGAGGGCCGTAGAACTCGTCGAAGCCGTGGGCAGTGGGCAGGTGCTCGTCCTGG
>JABMQM010000429.1 GCA_013203195.1 Desulfobacteraceae bacterium
AAACGCCAGGTGATGCCGGGAGGTTTGCGCAAAGGCAGCCTGTGATAGCTGAATTTAGGATAGCCTACCATCATGGCACCAAAGCATTGATGATTATTGGGAAGTGATAAAGCCTCCATCATGGGGGGAAAAGTAGTGGCCGCTGCGTTAAAGTAGCCGGCCCAGCAACAGCCTAACTCCATACTGGTGGCGGCAAGCTCGAGATAAGTTAACGCAATGGTGCAAGTGGAAGGCGCCGCTAAATTGTCCTTTTCAGCATGAGCGACTATTACAACCGGAGCGCCACGGAGAACGACATCGCTACCATCTTCCCAGCGTTTTACTACCCTATCCATGTGCATGGATAAAGCAATTTTCGACATATTGCTAATCATCCAGCGCATCCAATCAACTACGATTCCTGCAAGATTGCGCAGCTCATCACTGTTGCCCAAAACCAGCCATTGAGCACATTGGGAATTGTGCCCGGATGGCGCGTATCGGGCAATTTCAATAAGTCTGGCAAGCACATCCCGGGGAACGGGTTTGTTTTTGTAAACTCGTATGGACCGGCGGCTTCTCAAAAAATGCTCGCAATGTTCAGCGGTAAAATGCAGAGCCTTCTGTATGGGCGGACATTGCTCTGCCATCATTGCACGATGTGTAAAGCTGCCTGCCGGGCAAACTGCCACACAATGCCCACACTCGATGCACAATTTCTTTGCCTCGGCAATCGGTGTTGGATATGCGCCTTTTTGGAAATCAATAATCCCGGCGGGACAGACTGCGGCGCAGATTCCGTCCTGATTACACGTTTCTTGATTGACTTCAAACAAATCCACTTTCAACCTCCTTTAGATCATTAATAGATATTTATGGCTCGTCTGAATTTTGATGGCGTCGCAAAAAGTCCCATCTACTGCGCTTGTCCGCCTCAGGAGGGTTGTAGTATTTTTTCAGAGACTCGGCATACTACCTGTATGGCCTCGTTCCTGAGGATTGTGGCGGAAAAATTTACCGATCCCTTTTTCACTGCGACCGCGGCCATAAACATAGGCGGTATCCCAGTAAGTCACCCCCCACTTGAGGGCCTGCTGTAGTAGGAGTTGATTTGAGGCAATGTCGAACATCCCGCCCAGCGATAGGATCGAAACCTCTGTACCCGTTTTCCCGAAAAGGCGGGTCGGCACCCGCATTTGGTCAGCGGCATACCGGTCCGGCCTATCAGCACCTTCGGCGGCCATTCCGGCACCGGCTGCCACGGTACCGATGCCTGCCGCCCCGAGGGTCTTTAAAAAACCTCTTCTGGTCGTCTTCCGCATTTTGTGGGACATTTCCCTCTTTTTTTTACAGATCAATTAATATTCAAAGACATTCCCATCCTCCCGATAAGCATAAGTCAGCTTGATCAAAGACGTCAATTACATAATCACAACATTAAGAATGGGGTCACATTCTTATGTTGTGATTAGAAGTTGACCTCAAGGGATCGGCAATGATATTCCAGAGAGATGGCAAGACCATGGCGCATAGAATTTGAAGGTGCGCTGTACCATGTCCTTTCACGGGGAAATGAGCAAGGAGACATATTCCGTGTTATATAGAGAATTGTTAATATTATGAAACCGATTGTTGCTATTGTAGGCCGGCCCAATGTGGGCAAATCCACCCTTTTTAACCGCATAACCCGCTCCCGCGACGCCATTGTGGATGATATGCCCGGCGTTACCAGAGATCGTCATTATGGCGATGCCGCCTGGGACGGTGTTGATTTTACGCTGGTAGATACGGGAGGATTTGTCAGTGGGGATCAGGACTATTTTGCCCCCGAGATCCGCTTCCAGATCCTGCAGGCCATCGAAGATGCCGATGTAGTAATTCTGCTGCTGGACGGCAAGGGCGGAATCTCTCCGTTTGATGAAGATATCGTCAAAATTTTGCGTCAAGTCGCAAAGCCGGTTTTTTATGCGGTCAACAAGATCGACGGACTTGAACAGGAAGCAAAGCTCTACGAATATTACAGCCTGGGTCTGGACAAATTGTATCCGATTTCGGCCGAGCACCGCTACGGCGTGCCCGATTTTTTAGATGACCTGGTGGGGGCACTGCCGCCAACGGATGCCGCTGAAAGCGGCGACATGATCAAACTGGCGGTCGTGGGCAAGCCCAACGTGGGGAAATCCTCTTTGATTAACCGCATCCTGGGCCACAAGCGCCTGGTGGTCAGTGAAATCCCGGGCACGACCCGCGATGCCATTGATTCTGTTGTTAAAATTGACGGGAAGTCATATTTGCTTATTGACACTGCCGGTATCCGGCGTAAAAAAAAGGTGTCGAAAAAGATTGAAAAGTTTTCCATCATTAAAGCGTTGAAAAGCCTTGAACGCTGTGATGTGGCCCTGATTGTTATCGATGCCTCTGAAGGAGTTACCGAACAGGATATAAACATCGCCGGGTATGCTTATGAGCGCGGGTGTGGATGTATTCTGCTGCTGAACAAGTGGGATATTGTGGAAAAGGACAGCAAAACCGAAAAAAAATACCGCGACCAGTTACGTATGGATTCAAAATTCATAAGCTTTGCGCCGGCCATAACGATTTCAGCCCTGACCGGACAGAGGGTTGCTAAAATTTTCAATATAGTAGATGAGGTCCATAGCCAGTACACCCGGCGCATCGGGACGGGGCCGATAAACAGGATCATGGAGCGTGCCATGGAGCGCAACGAGCCCTCGCTTTACAAAGGAAGACGCCTGAAAATTTACTATTTTGCCCAGGTGTCGACCAGGCCTCCCACATTTGTCTGCTTTGTTAACTATCCGGAGGGCGTCCATTTTTCCTATAAGCGTTATCTTAGCAACCAGATCCGGGCCGGGACCGGGCTTGACAAAACACCGCTTCGAATCATTTTTCGCAAGCGCACAAGTCGGGAAAAGAAATGAGACTAGGTGTCAGGTGTCAGGGATCAGGTGTTAGGGAAGGATAACGGGCAACCGGTGATCCCGTCTTCGCCAAGGATACGCCGGGCAAGCAGTGA
>JABMQM010000430.1 GCA_013203195.1 Desulfobacteraceae bacterium
CTCTTAAACACACTCCATGGCTAAACTTGGTTTGTGTCATTCACACTTGCAACGATGAAATGTTGAATTTCCGCTCCATCTTCTTGAAAAATATAGCCATTTATGCCATACTTGAACAAATCGAAAGTCCTGAATCAATTAATTAACCCATTAGACCTACAGCTTGGCTGAAGGTCCAAGCTTTGTTATGCGGCTCTGTGTACTCTGTGAGAGATATAAAAGACCCTTTTTAGGGGTGGTAATTGAAACTGACAATTGACCAATGACAAACTGGGAACCAGTAAACAACCTAATGGAAGAAGCAGTCGCTAATGAGATCTTCCCCGGAGGAGTACTTCTGGTCGCTGCGGCGGATTCCGTCGTTTTTTTTGAAGCCTACGGATATGCTGATATTTTTGCAAAACAGCCCATGACCAAAGAGACTGTTTTCGACCTGGCATCCTTGACCAAACCGCTGGCAACCACTCTTGCGGTGATGCAACTGGTTTCACAACACAAACTGAGACTTGAACAGAATTTAGGATCTGTCCTGCCGCTACTTTATAACTCGGAGAAATCCAGGATAACCTTAAAGCAGCTGCTTTGCCATACTTCAGGTCTTTGTGATTATCGTCCCTATTACGAGTCGCTGGATAAACTTCCACCAGAGCGCAGAAAGGATGCTCTAAGAGAGTTTCTGGTAAGCGAACCGCTTATAAATCCCCCGGGCGCAAAAGTGCTGTATAGTGACCTGGGGTTTATGCTTTTAAACTGGGTTGTTGAGCAGGTTTCGGAAAGAAGACTGGATCAGTTTGTGGACGCAGAGATCTACGCTCAACTGGGAATTGAAAACCTTTTTTTTGTTAATCTCGACTCAGAGCCCCGTAACGTGCAATTTGCCGCTACCGAGCGTTGTCCATGGCGGGATACTCTTATAAATGGTGTCGTCCATGATGAAAACGCATATGCCGTGGGCGGTATTGAGGGCCATGCCGGTCTTTTCGGAACAGCGGCAGATGTCTATCGTCTTCTGTTTGTGCTGCTGACTGATTTTTACGGAAAATCCGAAAGTATATTGTTTGAAAAAAAACTAATGCAAACGTTTCTTATACGAGACGGCAGTAGCGGCCGGCCGCTCGGTTTTGATGCGCCGTCATCAACCGGTTCGAGTTGCGGCCAATATTTTTCAAAAAAGAGTGCAGGGCATCTCGGTTTCACCGGGACTTCTTTCTGGATGGACCTTGACCGCGGGGTTATAGTGATACTGTTGACCAACCGCGTCCATCCTTCCCGCGATAATGTGAAGATAAAAGCCTTCCGGCCGCAGTTGCATGATGTGGTTATGACCCTAATTGAGTCATAACTCAATTAGGGCATCAATTTCTCTTGTAATTACAGAATAATTTTGATTGCATTTAGGATTTTATTGGTGATAAAATCTTAGTTTAAAATCAACAGGTAAAAAACAGTTAATAAAAATATTGGATGGGCACAAAGCCTGGTGCCCAAAACAGAGGTGTTATGAATCTATTTATAGATAAAATTTTGGGCGCATTTTCCACTGACCTGGCTATTGATCTTGGAACAGCCAATACACTCGTTTATGTTAAAGGTAAAGGTATTGTATTAAATGAACCTTCAGTGGTAGCTGTCCGCACTGACAACCGCATGAAAAACCGTGTCCTGGCCGTCGGCCTTGAAGCCAAGAATATGCTGGGGAGAACTCCCGGTCATATTGTGGCCATTCGTCCTATGCGTGATGGTGTGATCGCTGATTTTGAAGTTACCGAAGCGATGCTCCGGCATTTTATTCAACAAGTGCACAACAGGCGCAGATTGGTCAGACCCAGGATTATCATTGCTGTCCCCTCTGGTATTACTCAGGTGGAGATGCGTGCTGTCAGGGAATCGGCGGAATCGGCAGGAGCCCGTGAAGTATTTCTGATTGAAGAGCCCATGGCCGCCGCAATTGGGGCCGGACTGCCGATTACTGAACCTATATGTAATATGGTAGTTGATATCGGCGGCGGCACGACCGAAGTCGCCGTGATTTCTCTGGCGGGGATCGTTTACAGTAGATCTATCCGGGTGGCCGGTGACAAAATGGATACAGCCATCATCCAGTATATCAAGCGGAAATATAACCTTTTGATTGGTGAGAGGACCGCCGAGATCATCAAAACTACCATCGGAAATGCATACCCTGATCCCGAGGATGTGGAGACCATAGAAGTAAAAGGCAGAGACCTTGCTTCCGGAATTCCCAAAATTCTCGCCATAGACTCGGAAGAGATACGCATAGCAATTGCAGAGCAGATTGATGCTATTATAGAAACAATAAAGATCGCACTGGAACAGACCCCGCCGGAATTGTCAGCCGATATCGTTGATCGGGGAATTGTATTAACGGGCGGAGGGGCATTGTTAAAAAACCTGGACAAGCTTATCAGAGAGGAAACCAGCCTTCCGATAACCATTACCGAGGATCCCTTATTAACTGTGGCGCTTGGTTCCGGGATGGCTCTCGACAGCATTGAAATCCTCAAACAAGTTGTGATTACATAGTTTCATGATCCCGAAAAAGATGGTCGTGATCATTGGCGTGATTATTCTGATCGCTGCCAACATCATAGCCCTTTCTGTTACAAGCCGCCGTCATGCTTCTTTTGGATCCGGTCGTATTGCCCTTTCGTTCGCAGCTCCTTTTCAGAAGGCTGTTACCCGTTCGATTCGTTTTGCCAGAGGTTTATGGAGACATTATTTTCTTACAGTCTCAGTGGCCCAAGAGAGCTACAAATATAAAGAAGCATTCGGTCTTGCCCAACAACAAAACAACCAGCTTGGAGAACTGAAGCTTACCAATGTTCGTCTGCGAAGTTTACTTGATTTTAAAAAAACAATGACCAATCAAGTTCTTGCTGCCGAAGCCATCGGCAAGGATCCTTCTCAATGGTATAAAACTATAATAATAGACAAGGGCCGAGATGAGGGCGTAGCCAAAGGGATGGCGGTGGTGGTCCCCGAGGGAATTGTTGGTCAGGTTATGGGTGTCTCCGCCCATTATTCCAAAGTTCTGCTCATTATAGACCCAAACAGTGCAGTCGATGCACTGGCCCAACGGACAAGGGCTCGCGGGGTAATCAAAGGCGTGTCTTCGGGGCGGTGTCTCTTCAAATATGTTTTGCGTAAGCATGACGTTGGTGTCGGTGACAGGGTTGTTTCGTCCGGAATGGACGGTGTCTTTCCCAAAGGCCTAGCTGTGGGGCACGTTGCAGGAGTTATCAGGCGCAGCTCGGGTATCTTTCAAGAAGTGACCGTTACACCTTTTGTAGATTTTGAAAAACTTGAAGAAGTTTTAGTTGTATTGAGTCCTCCCAAGCATTAATCAGTGAGCCGGCAATGACGTACTTTCTTTATATTGGCACATTTGTGTTGTTGCTTATTTTCCAGACAACCATTATGCCTTATTTTCTGCTGTTCGATAGGTTTTATGATCTGCTTGCTCCCTTTGTTATTTACCTTGGTCTTTTCAGATCTACCCGTGAAAGCATACCAACAATAATTGTCTTTGGATTCATAATGGACAACCTCTCCGGAGGTCCTTTGGGCCTGTATTTAACGACGTACCTATGGTTGTTTGCAGGTGTAAAGCTGGTCATTACCATATTACGTGTGAGGGATAATGTTCTTTTGCCGTTTGTTGTTGCCGCAGGCGTGCTGCTGGAAAATATCATTTTTATGGGGACCATTACTATGTTTGAGTCGGGTTCACGTTTCTCTCAAGCTGACTTCAGTACGGTTGCTGTCCAGGTGTTATGGGCTCTGGGCACAGGTCCGATTTTCCTTATTTTGTTTAATTATTTGCATCAAAGATGGGACCAATATTTCAAAGAGATGTTTAGCCCCCAGAAAGGCTAGCACTTAACTTTTCTTTTTTGCGGAACTATAAACCTTGACTAAATACTTAAATGTTGCCGATACGGATTGGTACAGACAACGATTAATCCGGGTCACGTATTGCGTTGCAGCGGCTTTTTGTCTCCTTTTTGTCCGTCTGCTCCACCTGCAGGTGATTCAAGGAGAGGAGCTCAGACGACTCTCTGAAAACAACAGTGTCCGTTTGGAGCGTACTGATCCTTCACGAGGATTGATTTTTGACCGCGATGGAAAAACACTGGTGGATAATCGGCC
>JABMQM010000004.1 GCA_013203195.1 Desulfobacteraceae bacterium
ATCGGGTACGTGATCCAGAATATCGGCCTTTATCCCAACATGACCATTGCGGAAAATATTGCCATTCTACCCAAATTGAAAGGTTGGGATAGCGGCCGGATTACCGAAAAGGTAGAAAGTTTGCTGGATATGATCAACCTTCCACCGGAAGAGTTTATGGGGCGTTATCCCAAGGAACTCTCCGGCGGTCAGCAGCAACGCATCGGCGTTGCGCGGGCCATGGCTGTCGATCCGCCGATCATGCTGATGGATGAGCCTTTCGGTGCCATTGATCCGATTAACAGGGAACATCTTCAGAACGAATTTTTAAGAATTCAGGAGAAGGTTAGAAAGACGATTGTTTTTGTCACCCACGACATCGATGAGGCCATAAAGATGGGAGACAAGATCTGCCTACTAAAAGCCGGAAAACTGGTACAGTTCGCCGCCCCTGAAACATTGCTCACCCAGCCGGCCAATGATTTTGTGCGGGATTTTGTGGGCGGAGATCGTACGTTGAAGCGGCTTAATCTCCTCAAGATTAAGTCTGCCATGCAACCGAACCCGCCGACCATCATGCAGGATGAATCTCCGCAAAAGGCCCAAGAGATGATGTCCCAACTCCAAACGGATCAGCTCATCGTCGTAGATAAAGAAAACCGGCTGGTCGGATATGTTGACAAGGAAGCCTTGGTAAAGAAATCCGAAACAGTAGGTGAAGTCGCGCAGTCGACGGACGCATTTTTGTCCATGAATTCAAGCCTTAAAGACGGTCTCTCAGAAATATTCACCCATGATTTAGGCTTCATTATCGCGGTGGATGACGAAGGAAAGATTCACGGAACACTGAATGAAAAAGATATTAAAGCCGTTTTGAGGAAATAGAACTATGGAACCGAAGGTATTTTATCCTTTTTTGAAAAAGCTGATTCCGATGGCGATTAGCGCGCTCATCGTTCTATGGCTCTATAAATATTACGGGGCTTTGGAATATACTTTAAATAATATGCCTGAATTTATTCGGCTCACCTGGGAGCACCTTCTTCTGGTCGTTATCAGTTTAGCAGCGGCGGCAACCGTGGGTGTGGGTCTCGGAATCATCATGACCCGCAAAGGGTTTGAAGCCTTCGGACCGGCCATTATGACGCTCGTGAATATCTGGCAAAGTGTTCCGTCCCTTGGCGTTATTGCCCTGGCCTACGGTATCCTACCGGTTTTCGGTCTTTCCGGAATCGGAGCTGTCCCGGCCCTGATTGCACTTTTCTTGCACGCTGTTGCCCCGATTGTCCGCAACACATTTGCCGGCATCCAATCCGTAAGCAAGGATGTCATCGAGGCTGCAGACGGTATGGGGATGACCCCCAGGCAAATTCTGTTCAAAATCGAAATTCCCAATGCACTGCCCGTTATTATGGGAGGTATCAGAACATCCACTGCAATTATCGTCGGTACGGCGCCGCTGGCCTTTCTGATTGGCGGCGGCGGTCTCGGTTTCTGGATATTCACAGGCATTGCGTTGATGGATATGGGGATTATGATGGCCGGCGCGGTTCCGGTGGCGCTGATTGCCATGGCATTCGATTTTCTTTTTGCTAGGTTGGAGAAAATTGTCGTCAGTGAAGGTATTCGGGCCGAAGAATACCAGGCAGTGTGACGCGGCCACGGAACTTTGTTTGCTCAGTTGACCATAGAAGGTTTCGTAATGGAGCGGAGAATTCGGGAATTTAGGGATTAATATCGGAATATAGATTCAATTCCATAATCCATAAATCCGATATTACAATTTTTAAGCAGAAAAAGGAGGAAGTATGAAAAAATTATTTATTTTTTTGGTGGCCTTAAGCTTTGTAGCTGTTCCTTTGAATGGGTTTGCAGGCGGTCCGGTCAATGTTGCTTCAAAAGGCTTTACCGAACAGGTTATCCTGGGTAAGATCATGGTGGTTCTACTGAAAGACAGGGGAATACCGGTCAAAGACCGAACCTCCCTTGGGGGGACCAATGTCTGCCGCGAAGCTTTGAAACAGGGTCAGATTGATGTATACATGGAATATACCGGAACCGCGTGGCTGACGTTTTTCAAGAAAAAAGAGGTGGTTCGCGATCCTATGGGGCTTTTTGAAAAGGTAAAAGCCGTTGATGCGAAAAACGGTCTCATGTGGCTCAAGCCGGCAAAGTTTAACAATACATATTCCATTGTTATGTCAGCTGAAAAGGCAGATCAAATGGGGATCAAGACTCTGTCGGATTGGGCTGTTTGGTCAAAAAAGAAC
>JABMQM010000431.1 GCA_013203195.1 Desulfobacteraceae bacterium
ATTTTGAATTGACCGTCCACCCGACCGACACGCACCGATGCGATGGGTCCTGCAAAGGGAATATCAGATATTTCGAGGGCGGCCGATGCCCCGATCATCGCTAAAATATCGGGATCATTCTCCTGGTCCATGGAGAGTACCGTTGCAATCATTTGAGTTTCACAGCGGTATTCTTTGGGGAAGAGCGGTCGAATAGGGCGGTCGATGAGACGGGCTGTTAATGTCTCTTTTTCTGAGGGTCTTCCGATTTCACGTCTGAAATAATTTCCCGGTATCCGACCTGCTGCATAAATTTTTTCCTGATATTCAACAGTTAGCGGTAAAAAATCAATCGGACGTTTTTCTTTGGTCGATACCACCGTTACCAGTACAATGGTGTCGCCATATTTAACCACAACCGAACCGGAAGCCTGCTTGGCAACTTTTCCGGTCTCGATACTCAGAGATCTCCCTCCGATTTCTGTTTTAAGTACAGTTTCCATATTTATCTCCTAAACAGCTATTCAAAAAATCACATGATTTCAGGCTAACTGTTGGTAAAATTTAATTAAAAAGGGCCGGCATAATCACCGGCGGTAAGACAAACAATACCAGGCAGCGGCCTGGTATTGTTTTGCAAAGCATACATTTCCGAGTCGGATATTATAAACATCTGGAGTTTAGAGCAGTGTTAAAGCCCTCGGTCGGTAACCTGGTATAAAAAGAGCCTATCTCCTCAATCCCAAGGATTCGATGATGGTCCTGTATCGTTTTACATCCTTGTTTTTAACGTAGTTCAAAAGCCGGCGCCGTCTGCCGACTAAAATCAGCAAACCTCTTCGGGAATGATGATCCTTTTTATGAACCTTCAGATGTTCCGTAAGATACACAATACGTTGTGTTAAAAGCCCAACCTGTACCTCCGGCGAACCGGTATCGGCCTCATGCAGCTTGAACCGCTCTATCATCTCCTTTTTGTCTTGTGATGTTGAAACCAATTCTTTTCGCCTCCTGTATTTGAAATTACAACAAATTTTTTTGAATTGCAACAATGCTTGCCAATCTCGCAGAAATTCGACTTTCTGCGACCCTGAGACTTCGGCGTGAGCTCAGTCAACCGCTCAGACCGAAGGGAGATCCCCAAGTCTTGCTACACCTATAAAATAATACAACCCGCCTGAGGCGGACAAACGCAGTAGATGGAACTTTTTACGACGCCATCAGTTGAATACACAACAATAACTATACCTGCTGCTTGCAGGTGTATATTCTAAAACGGCAATAAGATCCTTATCAGTATCGACGATTTTGATAAAGCCCTTTGAAACATCTATTTGTTCGGGCTTAACATCCTTTTTGGTTACAATTTTGCCATACATAATTTTGGCAGTCAATGCTTTATCGGCAATGTGTTCGGGCATTTGCTGCAACGCATTTGACATGCTTATTATATGCTCGGGCAGTTTTCCGGATAAAGCAAGTTCTTTTAGTCGTTGAATTGTTAAGGCCTCATCTATTGTAAATCCGCTGCTCTCGATTCTCCTGAGATCCTTAAGGTGCCCACCGCATCCTAAGGCCGTGCCAATGTCGGCGCAAAGTGTACGGATATATGTCCCTGCGCTGCAGGCAACCATAAAATGTACCAGCGGTAAATCAATTTTAAGTACTTCAATGGTTGCGATAGATACTCGTCTTGCCGGTTTCTGAAAAGGTTTACCGCTTCTTGCAAGTTTGTGGAGGGGCACCCCTTTATGCTTCAATGCCGAATAAACCGGCGGCAATTGCTCAAGTGTCCCTTCAAACTGCTTAAATACGGATCGTATCGCTTGATCCGTAAAGTTTACCGCACTGCTGGTAGCTGTTACCGTTCCGGTGAAATCCTGGGTGTCTGTTGCAACTCCCAGGTGCAGAACAGCCTCGTATTTTTTACTGCTGTGTAAAAAAAACCTTGCAAGCTTTGTCGCCCGATTCACACAGCATATCAAGACACCTGTTGCAAAAGGATCAAGCGTGCCGGTGTGCCCTATTTTTCCGGCGCCAAGTAGTTTTTTTACAACGGCCACCATCTGGGCAGATGTTGTGTTAGTGGGCTTATCAACAACTAAAATTCCGCTTAAGTTCATGCTGCATTTATTCGAATCACAATCTTTCAGCCAGGTTAAATATTTTTAATTTTAGATCAGGAAGTGTCGACTCAATATTAAATCCGGCAGCACTGGAATGACCGCCCCCCCCAAACGAGGAAGCTATTTCAGCCACATCAATTGTTCCATCGGACCGCAGGCTCACATGATAATTACCGCATGTTTCTGATGTTCCATCACCATTTTGATGCTCCTGTATGAGCGCCGCAACTTTTACGTCCTCAATACGTCTTGCATAGTTAATCAGGCCGTCCACGTCTTCAGGCTGGGTCCGCGTCTTATTGAGCATGTCCTGAGAGAGAGTCATAATTGACAGTCTGCCGTTATATGAGATTTCAATGGAGTCAAGAGCAAGGTTCAGCAGCTTTATGCGGCCCAGAGAATAGGTGCCATACACACGCTGAGCAATTTTGTAAGGGTCGACGCCCAGCGTCACCATCTCTTCACAGATTGCAAAAGCAGCCTTATTCGTATTTGAAAATCGAAATGAACCCGTATCGGTCAAAATCCCCGTATATATGGAAGCTGCAATGTTTTCGTCAATGGAAACAGACAACTGTTTTATCAGGCGATACACGATTTCTGCGGTGGCGCATGCGGACGTATCTATTAGTTGCAGATCGCCAAAGCCGGCATTGGTGACATGGTGATCAATGTTGATGATGACCGGTATCCGACGCACCATTGAAACCGCCTCTCCGATCCGGTCCAAGGCACCGCAATCAAGGATAACAGCCGTGTCAAATGTTTGGTTGCCGACTTCTCGAACAACGCTGTTCACGGCCGGCAGAAACCGATACACAGCCGGAATGGGACTTTCATTGTATAATGTTGTTTTTTTGCTGATTGCTTTAAGAGCAAGCCCCATAGCGATCAGGGAGCCGATGGCATCGCCGTCCGGATTGGCGTGGGAAACAACTAAAATACTTTTACTGTTTTGCAAATGACTTATTATTTTATCCATTGTCTGTTTCAATAGATTTCAGCACTTTATCTATGTGTGATCCGTATTCAAAAGATTCATCGTAAAAAAATTTAATCTCGGGCATATATCGCAAACCTAACTGCTCGGCCAGGGTCCGTTTTACATACCCGCGCGCGCTGTTGAAACCTTCGGCAGCTTTCTTGCTGCTGTTTTTGCCTCCCGATGTCGTAAAATAGATCCGTGCCGTCTTTAAATCACGGGACATCTTTACGCCCGTAATTGTAGCCATTTCAAGACGAGGATCTTTAATGTTTTTTTTCAAGATGTCAGACAGAACCTTTTGGATATGGCCGCTGACTCTTTCGGAGCGCGCAAATGGTTTCATTTTATTTTTTCAGCAGCGCAGCTGCCTTTTATAAAATCGGGTTATAAAATCGCGTAGCGATTTTATTTATAAATTAATTATCTCCATTTCAGTATCAATAATCTCGGCCAGTCCCAATTCTTCTGCCAGATTGAATATTTTGTCAATCTTAGCGTTTATCACCTTGCGATTGTTGCCGACCAGTGCAAAACCTATTTCAGCCCTTTGGTAGATATCATTTGCTCCAACTTCGGCAGCCGAAACATTAAAGTTGTTGCGCAGCCGGCTGATAATCGATTTTACAACTTTGCGTTTGCCTTTCAGCGACCGGCAGTCATGCAGCCTGAATGTTATGATCCCCAAGCCGACAACCATGACACCCTCAAAGTTATTGGTAGTTCGGTAACGGAAGTCATCCTTACTTTATCCAGTATCAGCGTGTTAAATGGCACAAGTGACAAATTTTTATATATACCCTCTTTGACGCCGGGTTGTCCGGATTATGGTGTTACTATTCAAGTTCAGGCCTGATTTCTTCCATGTAATAGCATTCGAGTATATCGCTAACTTTGACGTCATTATAATTCTCAATGCCGATGCCGCATTCATAACCGCTCTGGACTTCCTTGGCGTCGTCCTTAAAACGCCGCAGCGAAGAAATCTTGCCGTCATACAAGATAACCCAATCTCTTAAAATGCGCACCTTCTGCCCGCGCTCGATTTTTCCTTCTGTTATGTAACTACCTGCAATAGAGCCCACTTTGGGAACATGAAACACCTCGCGGACCTCGGCCCTTCCTAGAATATGTTCTTTGAAAGTAGACGACATCATACCGACTATGGCATTTTTGATATCATTAATAACATCGTAAATGATATTATAAAAACGCATATCCACGTTTTCTCCGCCGGCCAGCGCCTGAACTTTGGAACTGGGACGCACATTAAATCCTATAATTATGGCCTCGGATACGGCGGCCAGAGAAACGTCTGATTCCGTAAGGGTCCCGGTAGCTGCGTGGATCACCTTGATTTTGACTTCTTCATTGGATAGCTTTATCAGAGAATCCCTTAAAGCTTCAATCGAGCCGTGAACATCAGCTTTTAGTATGATGTTCAGGTCTTTAACCTCCCCTTCCTGTATTTGCTCATAAAGTTTTTCAAGACTTAAACGGCTGGTTTTGGCCAGCTCCAGGGATCGCTGTTTATGAGTTCGATGAGCACTAACCTGTTTGGCGTTCTTTTCGTCGGCAAGTGCGATGAACTCATCGCCGGCATTGGGCACCCCGGTCAAACCTATGATCTCTACCGGCATTGAAGGACCGGCTGAGGCCAGCTGAGCCCCTCGGTCGTTCAGCAGTGCGCGTACTTTTCCGTAATGCACACCACAGACCACCGGATTATGGACTTTTAAAGTCCCTTGCTGTATCAGCACGGTGGCAACAGGTCCTCTGCCCGAATCCAGCTTGGCTTCCACTACATGGCCCATGGCCAGCTTGTCCGGGTTGGCCTTCAATTCCAATAACTCGGCCTGCAGAAGGATCATTTCGAGCAAATCGTCTATGCCTCGATTCTCTAAAGCAGAGACATTGATAAAAATGGTATCGCCGCCCCATTCCTCGGGCGCCAGGCCGACATCGGCAAGCTCGCGTTTAACACGTTCGGGCTCGGCATTGGCTTTGTCGATTTTGTTAATGGCCACAATGATTGGAACCTGGGCTGCTTTGGCGTGGTTGATCGCTTCGATGGTCTGCGGCATGACACCATCATCAGCGGCAACAACCAGAACTACCAAATCGGTGATTTTGGCACCGCGGGCACGCATTGCTGTAAAAGCCTCATGACCCGGTGTATCCAAAAAAATGATTTGGCCTTTATCCGTGGCAACATTGTAGGCTCCAATGTGCTGTGTAATTCCTCCGGCTTCATTTTCGGTAACCTTGGTTTTACGAATTACATCCAGCAAAGATGTCTTACCATGATCGACATGTCCCATAACGGTAACCACCGGAGGCCTCTCGATGAGCGTGGCAGGGTCATCTTTTTCCACCTTTAAAAGTACTTCTTCCTCAAAGGATGCTTTTTCGAGCTCGTAATCGAACTCTGCGGCAACAAGAACTGCGGTGTCAAAGTCTATGATCTGGTTTACGGTGGCCATAACACCCAAATCCATAAGCTTTTTAATCATTTCACCGGCCTTAATTCCCATACGCTTGGCAAGCTCAGAAAGAGCAATGGTATCGTCAATCTTTACTCGGCGTTTTATGGCCTTGGGAGTTGTAATCTGGGGCTTTAGTTGAGAAACTGACGCTTTGGTTTTAGCACCCTTGCGCCCCTTGCGGCCCCGTCGAGTCGGAGTATAAAGGTCTGCCCCTTCAACAACCTCTTTTTTGCGGAACGAGATCTTCTTTTTAAAAAATTTCTTGTCTTGAACAGGTTCTTCAGGTCTTTTTTCCCTTTTCTTTTTCTTCTTTTCCTTTACAGGTACTTCTGCCTTCCGTGCTTTGTCAACAGGATCAGCTTCCACCGGTCGTGGTCTCTTGGTAACCTTCGATTTCGGTCTTTTATCCTTGGCTTTTTCGCCCTTGGGGGCTTCTGTTTCAGGGGGAGGTTTTACCGGCAGTTTTATAATTTTTGCCGGAATCTCTTTTTTCTTTTTAGGTTTTGCTTTCTTTGCATCAGGTTTTTTCTTAAGCTTTGATACAATCGCCTTTTCAGGCTTTTTCATCTTCTTTTTAGCTATGGCAGGTTCATCTTCGCCGGCAGGCACATCGATCCGTTCCGCAGCATCTTTTTTTGCGGCTTCTTTTTTCTTGGCAACTTTTTCGGTGACCTTTGCTTTTTGGGTGGTTTCAGCTTCGAGTTCTGCCGCTTTTTTCTTTTTTTGCGGCTGTTTTTTTACAGCTTCAGCCTTTTCAGGATGCGTTTCAGGCTCAGCAGCCGCTTCTGCTTTAACAGGTTCTTCCTTCACAGGTTTGCGGCGTCTTCGAATAATCGTCGGCCTAATACGCGTTTCCTCGACCTCTTTGATAACTTCCGCCTCTACGCCCTCTTCTGCCCCAAGCATTACCTTTTTAATCCTGGCAACCGCCTTGCCATCCAGAGCACTCATATGGCTTTTTACAGGGATCTCCAGGTCATGTATTTTTTCGAGCAACGTCTTGTTGGTCATGTTAAGATCCCTGGCAAGCTCATATATTCTGATCTTTGCCATTAATCCCCCTTAGATTTAGGTTATGTTCGCAGACCTTTGAAAAACGCCCGCTTTTAGTCCCGCTAAAAGCGGGACAGGTCGTCTCAAAGCCTCACATTCTGCAATGATTATAAAAATTATTGCTCATCGGCGGCACCATCTTTGCCAGACTCAATCCGGGCAGGCGCATCCTCACCTTCGGCGGTATCTTTTTCAGCAGCTTCCCCGGTATCCGAATCCTCTGCATCATCTTCGCCAGACTCAATCCGGACAGGCGCATCTTCACCTTCGGCGGTACCTTTTTCAGCAGCTTCCCCGGTATCCGAATCCTCTGCATCATCTGGCTCAGCTTCTATGGATGCCGCCTCAATTTGCTCTATATTTGCTAAATAATCTTTTGCAGTTTCAACCAGCTTTTTAGCTTTTTCTTGGCCGATTCCCCTGATTTGGACCAAATCTTCTATGGCCGCATGTCTGAGTTCTTCGGCAGAATAAAACCCTTTTTCATACAAAACATCTGCCAGGCTGATGCCAACGCCCGCCAGTGCCGTCAGAGAGTTGTAGCCGTCCTGCATGGCCTCGCTGTATCGCGATTCACTGGTGACATCAAGACGCCACTTGGTCAGCTTTGAGGCCAGTCGTACGTTCTGGCCTTTTTTACCAATCGCAATCGAAAGAAATTCGTCAGGAACAATAACTTCCATACTGCGGTTTTGTTCATCGATAATGACTCTGGATATTTCTGCAGGCGCCAGCGCGTTACACACGAATTTTGCCGAATCAATATGATAGGGTATAATATCTATCTTCTCACCCTTGAGTTCCTGCACAACGTTTTGAACCCGACTTCCTTTCATGCCTACACAGGCACCCACCGGATCAATATCAGAATCATTTGAAGTTACGGCAATTTTTGCCCGCACTCCCGGCTCACGGGCCGCACCCATGATGGAAACAATACCCTCACTGATTTCAGGCACTTCTGTTTGGAAAAGATTTATCAAAAAGTTAGGATGCGTTCTTGAAAGAAGAATCTGAGGTCCGCGCGTTTCATAAAGGACATCATGTATATAAGCTCGGACACGATCACCTCGCCGGTAATTCTCCCTGGGAACCTGCTCTTTATACAACAGGATTCCTTCTGTATGCCCCAGATTAACAATAATATCATTGCGGTCAAAACGCTGAACAATTCCATTGATGACTTCACCTTTGCGATCGATAAAACTGGCGTAAATCGCATCCCTTTCGGCATCCTTCATTTTCTGGATAATTACCTGTTTAGCCGACTGGGCCGCTATGCGTCCGAAGGTGGATGTATCGATTTTTATGCCCAGGCTGTCGCCAACCTGGCACTCCGGATCCAGCTTGCGCCCTTCTTCGAGACTGATTTGAAGATCCGCCTCTGTAACTACTTCGGCCACATCTTGAAACTGGAAGACTTCGAGTTCACCGACCTCTTCGTTGTATTGCACCTCGATATCGACCTTGACCCCAAGCTTTTTCCTGGCAGCAGATTCTAATGCCTCCTGCAGAGCCTTGATAAGGACTTCACGGTCAATACCTTTGTCGCGGCTGACCTGCTCAACAACGCGTTTTATATCTGATATTAACATCGGTCTTCTCCGTTATCTAACTTTAAAAACGGGCAGATTAATCAGCAAGCTGTGCTCGGGCAATCTCACTAAAAGGAATAGAAACGATAATACCTTCGACTGCCAGTTTTACTATCTCTGCTGATGTGCCCGACAGGACGCCTTTGAAATTCTTCTGCCCCTCAATAGGCTGCATGGTCCTGATTTTTGCCTGTCTCCCTATGAATCTTTCATAGTCGGGTCTTTTTGACAAAGGGCGGTTCGGTCCCGGTGATGAAACTTCAAGCCTATAAGGCCCTATGTTTTCAAGATAGACGTCAAGAAGGTCACCCCCTTGACGGCTTATATTGATACAGTCATCTAAGATCACCCCGCCAGGGCCGTCTATGTAAAAGCGCAGTATCCTGCCGCCGGGTTCCCGCTGAAACTCAACATGCACGAGTTCCAGGCCCTCGGTTGCACATAATGCTTCAATTAAATCCCTGATCTGCGCGATAATTTTTTTCTCGCTATCTGCAGACCGGTTTTCTGTGCTGTGGCCTTTTGCCTTGGCTCCTTGTTTTCTTTTCGTTTTTTTTCTTTGCCCTTTCACAAGTCTTTAGCGTAAAAACAATTTCCTTTTTAAAAGCGGCAAAGCCGCGTTATATAAAATCGCTTTAGCGATTTTTATTACTTAACAAAAACAAAAACGGGCTGTGGCCCGTTTCCGCTTGCGATGGTAGATCTTTTGTCGTGGACCGTAAATATTAAGTGTTCATGCAAGTATCCATACGGAATAAATTAACTCCAAGCCACACCCGCCGCCAAAAGTTCTATCTTCACAACCTTTATAATGAAAAAGGCGTTCTATCTATGGAGCGGGCAACGAGATTTGAACTCGCGACTCCAAGCTTGGGAAGCTTGTACTCTACCACTGAGTTATGCCCGCGCAATAAATAGATTAAACTATTATAAAAAAAAACCCTTGTCAATATTTTTCAAGCATATTTGTAACTGCATCAAAGAATGTGAAAAGACGTGATAATTTTGATGTGCTGATGGAATTGGCGGTTTATAAAAAGGCAGAAAAATCAAGCTATTCTATGAGGTCCCTAATCTGTTTGAGTTCTGATCGGATTTCATCCACAGTGATGGGTGCAGACTTTTCTTTGAGATCGCCGGTTGTGGCCCTCAGGTGCTGTTTGGCTCCCCGGATAGTAAATTTTTCATTATACAGAAGATGCTTGATCTTTAAAATTAGCTCCACATCAATCTTTCTGTACAGTCGATGGCCTGATGGTGTTCGCTTTGGTTTTATTCTTTTGAATTCAGTTTCCCAGAACCTTAAAACATATGCCGGAACCCCTGTAATTGCGCTGACTTCTCCAACTTTGAAGTACAGCTTATCAGGCAGCTCTTTTTGATCAGGCTTATTGTTTTGCATCTTAATACCCCACCCGGACAAGACGTAACCAAACAGGACATATTAAAACTTTAATCACCTGTGCCATTTAACAAGCTGATACTGGACACTGGATGCTTGATGCTGGATAAAATAAGGATAGCATCCTGTTAAAATCCAGTATCCAGAAACTAGCATCAATCATCTTCTCCATAAAGGCATTACAAGGTGCTATAAAATATTTTGCCACAAAATGCACAAATTTGATCACTAAGAAAATAAAAAACATGAAAATTCATCTTGTCAGTCTGGGCTGTGCCAAAAACCTTGTTGACAGTGAAATGATGCTGGGCCGCTTGGTGCAAGCCGGATGGCCCCATACAACAGACCCGCGCGAGGCCGATACTATCATTATCAATACCTGCAGTTTTATCGAATCTGCTACAAATGAATCCATTGATACAATCCTTGAAATGGCAAAGTTCAAAAAGTCCGGAGTCTGCCGGCGCCTGATTGTTGCCGGATGTCTTCCTGAGCGTTTCAGGGAAGAAATCGTTGATTCTCTGCCGGAAGTTGACTTTTTTTTAGGGACAGGTGCCTTTCACGAAATCGAAAAGGCCGTTAAAGGCCCGGCAGAACCGTCGGTGTGCCACCTGCCGGACCCGTACTCTCAAGACCTTCAAGAGCAGATAGCGCCCAGGCTGTTAAGTTCTCCTCATATGGCATATCTTAAAATTGCCGAAGGCTGCAGCCAGCATTGCACCTATTGTATCATTCCAAAGCTGCGCGGGAAACAAAAAAGCCGGCCCCTTGAAAATATAGTTGCCGAAGCACGCTTTCTGATTTCAAACGGCATCAAAGAGCTGATACTGGTTGCTCAGGATACCACCGCTTATGGAAACGACCTGGACCCAACGTTCTCCCTTGACCATGTGCTGAAAAACATTGCAGATATATCTAATGACGTCTGGGTAAGATTACTCTATGCTCACCCGCAAAGTCTCGGCCCTGATGTCATTCAGACAGTTGCAGCATACCCGAATATATGTTCTTATTTTGACATTCCCATTCAGCATGCAAGCAACAGACTTTTAAAAAAAATGGGGAGAAACTATACATCCGATCACCTTTTCAGGCTTTTTGATAAAATAAGATCGTTTGTGCCCCAGGCAGTACTGCGAACGACAGTAATGGTCGGCTTTCCCGGAGAAACAGACAAAGATTACAAAGCCCTTATGAATTTTGTCGATGAAATCCGTTTTGATCACCTGGGTGTTTTTGTCTACTCCGATTCCAAAGACCTCCCGTCTCACAAGCTTTCCGGTCACATTCCGGAAAAAGTGGCAAAGGATCGCTGCGACCGGCTGATGTTACGCCAATCAAAAATTTCTTTTGAGAACAACCGGAAACATATCGGAAAGACTTATGAGGTGCTGGTGGAAACCCAAGCCAAAAACAACCTTTTCACCGGCCGTACATTTTTCCAAACTCCGGAAGTAGACGGTATTACCTATATTCATTCCGAAAA
>JABMQM010000432.1 GCA_013203195.1 Desulfobacteraceae bacterium
CTTCTTCCTTATTTGCCGCAGTCATTATCAACCTTCATCATAGGATCGAAGTTTAACCCTTAATTTTATGATTGCCTTTGAATGAATTTGAGATATCCTCGATTCTGTTAGATTCAACACTTGGGCTATTTCCTTTAACGTTAGTTCATCAAAATAATATAAAGACATAACCAGCTGCTCTTTTTCTGAAAGTTTTTTAAGAGTCTCAGCTATAATCTGTTTCAGTTCTTTTCTTTTTAATGCATTAAAAGGTGAAGAAGCCTCCGCGGTCCGGGTGGCATCCTTGGAATCAAAACAGTCCGGCACTGTTCCATCCAGGCTAAATAGGCCGATTCCCTGTGCCCTTGTTGTCATTCTATGATAAGAATCAAGATCAATCCCCATCTCCTCGGCGACTTCAAAATCGTCCGGTTCCCTGCCAAGCCGCACCCCAATGGTTCTCCTGGCATCCTCTATCTTGTGAATATCCCGCCTGATAGACCTGGAAACCCAATCCATTTTTCTTAATTCATCTAAAATCGCCCCTTTTATCCTGAGAGTTGCATATGTCCTAAACTGCGTTCCTTTCCTTTGGTCGTATTTATCAATTGCATCGACCAGCCCCATGATCCCCCCACTGGCCAGTTCATCCTTGGATATATTGGGGGGTAGTCTAATCGCTATCCGGTCAACAATCTTTTTGACAAGGGGAGCGTATTCGAGGATAAGCTCTTCCCTGAATTTTTTATC
Source organism: Desulfobacteraceae bacterium (assembly GCA_013203195.1). Lineage (GTDB taxonomy): Bacteria > Desulfobacterota > Desulfobacteria > Desulfobacterales > UBA11574 > Desulfatibia_A. Next base: position 730 of record JABMQM010000432.1, read on the forward strand.
CATGGTTTCCCGACCTATGCGGGAATTTTGTTGATATCTATAAACTCCAGCCTTCATTATCTTAATCCACAGCTCCGTCTATCAGCCTTTTCCAGAAAAATTGGATATTCCCGTCGTTTGGCCTTCCGTTCATGCGACTTAAAAGGGATTTAGCCAGCCCTTTAAAGCTTTGGCTCGATGATGCTTCAGGATAACAACATGTGACCGGCTGCCTTTTGCTTACCGCTTTAAGCAGACATTTATCCCAGGGAATAAATCCAACATAGTCAATGGATATACTTGCCATAAATTTTGCTGCAACCCTGGTAAGGTGTTTGAAAACAGATTTGGCCTCTTTTTCGTCTTTGACCATATTCATCAACATGCTAAAGTTTTTGGTTCCGTGCTGTTTATACATAACCTTCATAAGGGCATAAGCATCGGTAATCGATGTGGGTTCCGAAGTTACAACGACAATTCTCTCCTGAGCCGCCAGATTAAAATATATTACATTGGAGGAAATCCCGGCACTGGTATCAATCAACAGAATATCAAATCTGCTACTTAGCATATCAAATTCATTTAAGAGGTTGATTTTATGACCTTCTGAGAGGTGAGCCAATTCCTGGACTCCGGAGCTGGCAGGTATGATGGATACACCTTCGGGGCCTTCAACAATAATCTGAGATAGCTCTTTTTCGCCCCTGACGACATCTTCAATGGTATACTTAGGATTGATCCCAAAGATAATATCAATATTTGCCAGTCCTAAATCGGCATCAAAAATCAAGACCCTTTTCCCCATTCGCTGGTAGGCAACAGCCAGGTTGCCGACAACGTTTGTTTTGCCGACACCTCCTTTACCGCTGGTAACTGCAACAACTATAGGGCCGTTCATTGCTGCATGTGATCTATCTTTCCGATATGTTGTCAGGTTATGAATCTTTCCGGATTCTTTTTTAACAATCTTTCTCAAAGGGGTAGCCTGATCCATCATTGTTTCTCCAATAACAGTTTTACGATTCTGCCTCTATTTGCCTGCTCAATATCATCCGGCACATTCTGTCCGGTAGTAATATAAGAGACAGGCAAATTGAATTTAATAATCTGGTTTATAGTTGAACCAATCCTTTCTGCTTCATCTACCTTGGTAAATATATAGCTTTTAAATTTTAATGGGCTAAAATTGACGGCGGTTTTGTTCATCTCGGATTCGGTGGTTGCAACACTCAGAAGCAGGTGGGAGTCAATCGCCAAATCGTCGGGCATCATTTTCGTCAACTCTTCTATCCTGGCCCTGTCATACTGGCTTTGCCCGGCCGTGTCGATCAAGACAACATCCCTGTCTTGCAGCTTTTTAAGAGCAAAAAACAAATCTTTTTTCTTAAATGCTTGTAAACAGGGAACGCCCAAAATATTGGCATAGGTCCTAAGCTGTTCCATGGCACCTATGCGATAAGTATCTATTGAAATTAAACCTACCTTTTTATGCGCTTTAAACATAAGCTGAGCAGCTAACTTTGCAATGGTAGTGGTTTTACCTACGCCGGTTGTCCCAATAAAAGCCGCTATTTTCTGCTTCTTATCGGTTACATCAAACGGATCTTTTGTCTTTATGACCTTTGCAATCTCATTGACGACCTTTTTTTTGACATCGTTCGCCCGTCCGGCATGCCCGTTGAATGCTCCGGCCCTTTCCAGAAAGAGCCTGGCATTGTAGTCACTGACCCCGTTTGTAATCAGTTTTGCATAAAGATTGAGCAGAGCAGGGTTCATTATCAGTTTTTCCAAAACAC
>JABMQM010000433.1 GCA_013203195.1 Desulfobacteraceae bacterium
AAAATCATCGGGCTTCAGGATTTTTCAAAAAAGGCGCTATCAAATACGCTGTCTAAGAGTGCCCAAATATTTATGATTTGTCAAATTAATCGAGAAGTTGTAAAACGTTTCGGCAGGAATCACAAATATTTGGTCACCGTGCGATGCCATGGCAGACGACCAAGATATCACCTTTTTTGAAAAACCCTGAAGCCCATTTCCCCGAGGTTATTGAGAAGTTACCTGAAAATATTTCATGTAAGAAAGGGATATAAAAATGACACGTAGGAAAAGCAAAAAATTTGCAGAAAAACACGGGCCCCATGCAAAACCGGACAGTCTGATTCAGGCCGAAATTTTAAAACATGCCAAAAATAATGCACTCCCCTGTGCCGTTACCTTTGAGATTGCAAAAGATCTGGGAATTGCAGCCGATCTGGTCGGGATGACCGCCGATCTTATTAATTTCAGGCTTATTAAATGCCAGTTGGGGTTGTTCGGCTATTATCCCAAGAAAAAGATGATAACGCCTCATACTAAGGTAGACCCGGACTTAAAAAATGCTATTTCAGAGGCTCTAATCAATGAACAGCTGCCGTGCAAAAGTGCCTGGGAAATCGCATCACGTTTTAGCATCCGTAAGATGGCTGTCGGCGGCGCCTGCGAAACCCTGAAAGTAAAGATTAAGCCCTGCCAGATTGGCGCATTCTGATAAAACCGCGAAACGATTTTATGAAAATTGTCCTACAAAAGGGTTAAAGCGCTTTTCCCTGTCGATCGTCGTTTCGGGACCGTGTCCTGAAAGGACCCTAACGTCGTCGTCCATTTTAAAGAGTTTGTTCTGTACGCTCGATACTAAGGTGTCAAAATCGCCGCCGGGGAAATCAGTGCGCCCGATGGAGCCGGCAAAAAGCGTATCTCCCACAAAAACAATTCCATTCGCAAAAAGGGAGATACCGCCCGGAGTATGCCCGGGGGTATGAATAACTTCTAAAGAAATCTCTCCAAAGGAAATCTTATCACCCTCTTCTATAGTGCGATCACACGGTGGAGAATTGTCCACTGAAATTCCAAAAATAGCAGCGTTGGAAGAAAGCATACCCAGCATGTCAGCATCAAGGGGATGGATCAAAATGTCGGCAGCGGTCGCATCCTTCATTTTGCCGTTGCCGCTGACATGGTCGAAGTGGCCATGAGTATTGATGATATACTTTACCTTTAAATTTGAATCGGCCAACAACAACAGGATTTTATCGGTATCACCGCCGGGATCAATTACGACCGCTTCTTTTGTTTTGTCACACCCGCAAATAAAACAATTTGACATCAGCGGTCCAACAACAAGTTCTTTGATAATCAAGATAACCTCCCATAATAAAGAATCCTGACCCAGAGGACCAGGCTTTGATTTCACCCCATAGGGGCGCACCTATCTCAAGTGTAGTAAGTTAAATTCCAAATTCCAAATAACAAATATCAAACAAATCACAATAACCGAAATTCAAAAATCCAAACAATATCTCGGGCTGGAAGGTTTGGTCACCTGTCGAGAGCCTCTAGGTCGAACGATTGAATATTGGAATTTGGAATTTATTTGTAATTTGGTGCTTGGAATTTGCAATTTATACAACGTCCCGCTTATAGCGGGACTCAAAAAAAGATAATTCCTAAATTAAAATTCGTCAACGATTACCGCCGGCCGTGCGCTTTTTTGCCTGCTGAATCAAATCAACAAGGCTTGCCATCTTGGGCTGGGGCCTGGCACTTGCAAGAGCGTTAAACTGCTCCTCAGGCAGATGTTTTTTCAAATATTCGACAACATCGAAGTATTCCCACCAGCAGTCAAAAATCTTCCAACAAGCCGAACCGTCGTCAGTGCTCATTCGACAGTAGCCAAATGAAACCTGGCCGCCTAAACGGGGGCATCGTTGCTCAAGATGGTCTTTATTTTCATCCATTGTCTAACCCGAACTTTTAAAGAACTGGCTCGGATATTTTAAAATATGAATTCCCCGCAGCTTGTCGTAGCGCAACAAAGATCCCGCTAATCGGGGCTGCGAGGAATATTCGACCGTAAGGAAAACTAACTTTTTGCCAAGTTAACGGCTTTTAAGCAACTCAGGCTTTGGAAAATTTTCAAATACTTTTTGCGAAGCTGACAACTCTTCATCCGTCAGGGCAAAGTTTTGCAGTTCACCGGCAAAATATTTATCATAAGCCACAAGATCGATAAGTCCGTGCCCGCTCCAGTTGGCGAGGATCACTTTTTCTTTGCCTTCTTCTTTGGCCTTTTGGGCTTCTTCGATGATACAGGCCAGCGCATGGTTGGTTTCCGGAGCCGATATCATACCTTCTGTTCTTGCAAAAATCATTCCGGCCTTCATGGCATCAAGCTGGGTGGCGGTTCTGGGTTCGATAATCCCTTCGGCTGCAAGCTGGCTCACGGAAGGAGACATACCATGATATCGGAGTCCGCCGGCATGCACCGGGGGCGGAACAAACGCATGCCCGAGACTGTACATGGGCAAAAGCGGCGTGTATCTGGCGGTGTCGCCGTGATCATATACAAACGGAGCTCTTGTCAAGGTCGGGCAGGCCGCCGGTTCCACCGGATAAATATCAATTTCTTTCCCGTTAATTTTGTCAAGGACAAATGGATAAGCGATGCCCGCAAAATTGCTTCCGCCGCCGGCACACGCGATTATGATATCAGGGTATTCCCCGATTTTATCAAGTTGCTTTTTGGCTTCAAGACCGACAATGGTCTGATGCAGCATCACATGATTTAGAACGCTTCCCAATGAATAGCGCGTTTTACCGGTCTCATCGGTGACGGCCGCTTCAATGGCCTCACTGATGGCGATACCGAGGCTTCCGGGTGTTTCAGGATCCCTTTCCAGGGCATCACGCCCGGCTTTGGTCTCCGTACTGGGACTGGCAATACACTTGCCGCCCCAAGTTTCCATCATTGATTTGCGATAAGGCTTTTGGTCAAAACTTATCCGGACCATGAAAACCTTACATTCAAGTCCGAACTGGGAGCAGGCAAAAGAGAGGGCGCTTCCCCATTGACCGGCACCGGTTTCAGTAGTAATTTTTTCAATTCCGAAAACCTTGTTGTAATATGCCTGGGGAACGGCTGTATTGGGTTTGTGGCTTCCAGGAGGGCTGACGCCTTCGTTTTTAAAGTATATTCTGGCAGGGGTATCAAGGGCCTTTTCAAGGGAAAGGGCCCTGACAAGTGGAGATGGCCGCCAGATAGTCAAAACGTTCAGCACTTCTTCGGGGATGTCGATCCATCTTTCGGAGCTGACTTCCTGCTCTATCAGATTCATTGGAAAGACCGGTGCCAGAGCATCCGGCCCAACCGGTTTCCCGTCAGGACCCAGCGGTGGATTCATCTTGATATCGGCAAGAATGTTGTACCATTGTCTGGGCATCTCGTCTTCCGTCAAAAGAACCTTTCTAACTTCCATATCACCCCCCTGTTTTTATTCTGCCGTGTTTTGGGGAAAAATGATCTTTACGTCAACATCCTTGTTTTCCATTGCCAGACGAATGCTGTCGAGGATCCCATTGATAAAGGCACCGGATTCTTCAGTGCCGAATTTTTTCCCGATGTCTATGGCCTCGTTTATGGACACTTTATGCGGAATGTCTTGGCAGCAGAGCAGTTCATAGACTGCAATCCGCATGATATTTCTGTCAACACAGGACATCCGGCTTAGTTTCCAGTTATTGGAGAAGCGCTCAATGACAGCGTCAATCTCAGTTTTGGTATGTAAAACACCTTGCACCAGTTTAAGAAAGAAAGAAAGTGTTTTACCTGAAGGCGTAAAATTGTCGCAAAAACGCTCCAGTATATCTTTTGAGCCGTTTTGGCTCAGATCCATAGAAAAGAGCGCCTGCATGGCAAGCTCTCGTGATTTGCGTCGGTTTCCCACGATTATGCCTGATCGACTATCTCAATCAAATTTGCCATTTCCACGGCATTTATGGCTGCACTCCATCCTTTATTTCCGGACTTGGCACCGGCACGTTCGATGGCCTGTTCGATAGTATCAGTTGTTACTATCCCAAAGATTACAGGAACTCCGGATTCCAGGCTGGCCACAGCGATTCCTTTGGACACTTCGGCACTCACATAATCAAAATGCGGTGTTGCCCCGCGAATCACCGCCCCCAGACAGATAACAGCGTTATAACGGCCAGATTGGGCCATCTTTTTGGCGATGAGCGGTATTTCAAATGCGCCGGGAACCTTGGCGACTACAATATCCTCGTCCCTGGCACCGGATCGTATAAGAGCGTCAACGGCTCCTCCAAGCAGCCTGTCGGTGATAAAATCGTTAAATCGACTCACAATCACTGCAAACTTTTTGCCTTCTGCCAGAAGATTGGCTTCAAGAATTTTCGGCATCGATGTCCCTCCCGTTTAAATCATTGTGCTTTCCGGTTTATCCGGATTAAGGTACTGCATCAATATTTAGCAGATGTCCCATCTTGAATTTTTTACACTCAAGGTAACCTCTGTTGTGTTTATTCGGCTCGGTTTCAGTCGATACCTGTTCCAAAACACTGAGGCCATAACCTTCAAGTCCTATCATTTTTTTGGGATTGTTGGTAATGAGCTTCATTTTTTTCACGCCGATGTCGACCAGGATCTGTGCACCTATACCGTAATTTCTCATATCCGCTTTGAATCCAAGTTTTTCGTTAGCCTCCACTGTGTCAAGACCTTGCTCCTGAAGCGCATAGGCTTTTATCTTGTTAACCAGACCGATGCCGCGTCCTTCCTGCCGGATATAAAGCAAAACACCACAACCCTCTTGGTCAATCATTTCCAGCGCCGCATGCAGCTGTTCGCCGCAATCGCAGCGGAGTGAACCGAAAATATCTCCGGTCAGGCACTCTGAGTGAACCCGCACAAGGGTTGGTTTTTCCGGGTCGATATCACCCTTGACCATGGCCACGTGCAGCAAATCATCAACATCATTTTCATAAACCATTGCTTTGAATTCTCCCGCGATAGCAGTGGGGATAATGGTCTGGGCCGCTCTTTTCACAAATGATTCGGTGCGCATGCGGTATTTGATCAGATCGGCGATGGTGCATATGCCGATACCATGTTTTTCACTGAACTTTTCGAGGGACGGCATCCTGGCCATGGTGCCGTCTTCGTCCATGATCTCACAAATTACACCGGCCGGCTTTAAACCGGCAAGACGTGCCATATCTATAGAACCTTCGGTCTGTCCGGCACGCACCATCACACCACCGTCCCGTCCCCGTAACGGGAAAACATGTCCCGGTCGTACAAGATCACGGGGCTTGGCATCTTCAGCCACGGCGGCCAGTATGGTAGTGGCACGGTCGGCGGCAGAAATGCCGGTGGTTACACCGCATCTCGCCTCAATTGAAACTGTGAAACCGGTTTGAAACGGTGACGTGTTGTGATCGACCATCAATGGAAGATCCAGGCTGTCTATTTTTGCGGCGGTCATTGAAAGGCAGATCAGTCCACGCCCATATTTTGCCATAAAATTTATGGCTTCAGGGGTGACGGTTTCCGCTGCTATGCACAGATCGCCTTCATTTTCACGGTCTTCATCGTCAACCAGAATGACCATGCGCCCTTCCCTTATCTCTTTGAGGGCTTCTTCAATGGTTAGTTGTGACATATTTCTATGGATCCTTTCCTTTATATATTATTATATAAAACCGGTTTTTGCTAAAAACTGCATGTCAATTGACGATTCACCGGTACCATTATTATCGGGATGCCGTTTTTCCGTAACAAAACGTTCAACATATTTGCCGATCATGTCGGTTTCAATATTGACCGGAGTACCTATGTTCTTAAAGCCGATAGTAGTCAACCTGGCGGTATGCGGAATAATACTGACTTCAAAACTGTCCCGACCGCAGTTATTGGCGGTAAGACTGATACCATCCACAGCAACCGAACCCTTTACTATTATATAGCGCGCCAGGGATTCCGGTATTCCGATAGTAACAACAACGGCATTGCCTTCCGGTTTTTTCTGTTTTACGACCCCCATACCGTCGATATGCCCGGAAACCAGGTGGCCGTCAAGACGGTCGCCAAGGCGCAGGGCACGCTCAAGGTTAACACGCTCCCCGATTTTAGCCTTTCCCAAGGTGGTTTTTGCCAAAGTCTCGGGAGACACATCTAATTTAAAACGTTTTCCGTCGATTGCAACCGCTGTCAAACAGGCACCGCTGACTGCAATGCTGTCGCCGATCTTGGTCTGATCAAGAACTATATCTGCTTCCACGGTGAAGCGTTTGCCCTGACCGGCAGGCTGTATCTCTTTAATAGTACCGAGACCTTCTATGATACCAGTAAACATAGTATAGACTGTAGGCAGCAGGATAATGTTTTTGGTTTAAAGACGGCATAGCCCATAAGTATTTTCCCCCATTATCGGGAAAGATGCTTGATGCCGGATACTCGATGCTGGATAAAAAAATAAGATAAGTATCAAGTATCCAGAATCAAGCATCCAGAATCAAGCATCCAGAATCAAGCATCCAGAATCAAGCATCCAGAATCAAGTATCCAGAATCAAGTATCCAGAATC
>JABMQM010000434.1 GCA_013203195.1 Desulfobacteraceae bacterium
AATATAAAAATGAGACTCCTTCAGGCCTTAAAAGAAAAAGCCGATATTTTACTCTGTATCTATGCCGGCGATATTGAAAGGAAAAAAATGAGGGCCGATTTCGGCATTACCTATGATTCCGATGCCCTCAAACTCATCGACGATATAAGAGGATGGGGGATCGATGTGCTGGGAGTGGTGATTACCCGCTTCGAGAATCAGCCGTCGGCCATCCAGTTTAAAAACAAATTGGAACGCAGAGAAATAAAGGTCTATACTCATCAATATACCAAAGGATATCCAACGGATATCGACCTGATCGTCAGCGATGAGGGTTATGGCGCCAATGAATATATTGAAACGAAAAAACCCCTGGTAATCGTTACCGGTCCCGGCCCGGGGAGCGGGAAATTGGCAACCTCCCTTTCCCAGGTATACCATGACTATAAAAGGGGCATTAATGCAGGATATGCTAAATTCGAGACCTTTCCCATTTGGAATTTACCCCTCAAACATCCTGTCAATGTGGCCTATGAAGCTGCAACCGCGGATCTTAGGGATTTTAATATGATAGATCCTTTTCATTTGGAGGCCCACAACCAGAAGACGGTCAACTACAACCGTGACGTGGAGGTATTCCCTGTTCTTAAAAGAATATTGAAAAAGATCATGGGCGGGGAATTATTTTATAAATCACCTACGGACATGGGTGTTAATAGAGCCGGCTTTGCAATAACCGACGATGAAATGACCCAGGAATCAGCCAAGCAGGAGTTGATCAGGCGGTATTTTCGATATCGGTGTGAATATGTAATGGGCTTAACGGATAAGGGAACGGTACAAAGAGCAGAACTTCTTATGAAAGATTTCAATCTTGATCTGCAATACCGCAGTGTGGTTGAGCCCGCGCGCAGGGCGTCCATAGAAGCACAAGAGAACGATAAAGGTAGTGAAGGCGTTTATTGCGGCGCGGCCATTGCCCTCAAGAACGGCACAATAGTGACAGGCAACAACTCGCCTCGGCTGCATGCGGCTTCAAGTCTTGTTTTACATGCAATTAAGCATTTGGCGGAAATCCCGGAAAAGATTAAATTGCTCCCTCCCAATATTATCGAAGCGGTTAGAACTCTTAAAACCGAGGTGCTGAATGAGAAGACCCTAAGCTTGGACCTGGTGGAAACCCTTATTGCCCTCAGTATCAGCACAACGGTCAATCCTGCCGCCCAGTTAGCCATGGAGAAATTAGAGGAACTGCGTGGATGTGAAGTTCACATGACCCATATTCCCACACCGGGTGACGAGGCCGGCCTGAGGCGCCTGGGGGTGAACCTAACGAGCGACCCTAATTTTTCTACCAAAGATCTTTTTATTACCTAACCCGGATATTTCAGGCAGCATCCGAACAGGTTTCTTCAGCTCTTCACCCAAAACCTGCATAACATTTTTCTTTTAAAGAATAGTTTATGCAGGTTTTAGGTTTCACTTAAAGTCGGGTAACCTGCTCTTAAGAGACCAGTTTTCATTCTTGGCGTCATATTCCCATAGCTGATCGTAAGTAAGGGTTTTTTCGATCATATTATCTGTCTTATAATAATTAATCTCAACGATCTGGCGGACTTTTGATTTGTTATCCATTGGAATAATTTGCTTTACTTCATAAGAAGTCACCCTTACATTTTTAAGTTTTTTGAAATCAGGTGGGTTGCTTTCTGTTAGTGCGTCCTTTCTTAATTGGTTTGCGGTTTCGAAATCCGACCAGCGAATAGAATCCTTGAATGACCACGTCACCTGGTCAAACATATTCATTTGTTTTACATTCGATAAATTTGGGCATCCAGCGACCAGCATTATTAGCAGAAAAATTGTGAGCATTACTTTGTTCATATCGGACCTCTCAACTTAGGTTTTATAATTGCAACTTAACCGAAACCACACTGTCATGTCAAATTTTAGTAATTAAGGGGAAAATATCGACGGAAACCGGCCTGATATATCCTTCTTTAATCAATCGCTTGACAACACTACCAAGCAAGTTATGATCATAACAATGGCATCAACGGTTAAAGGAAAAAGCGCGAAGCGCTTAACCCGGAACCGTGGAACCTATAGTGCGTCGCATATGAATTGATACTTG
>JABMQM010000435.1 GCA_013203195.1 Desulfobacteraceae bacterium
AGCCCCGTTGACATCTCCGTTTTGGTAAAGCTTATCGCCGCTTATATTTAAACTGACGGCATCAAATACAACTGAACTGTCAGGGCCGAAGAAGGCAGCATGATCCAGTGCTTTACGTGTGTTGTCAAAGATCTCGTTTTTAAGAAAGTCGATTAAGGGATAGACAGCGATTGCTATGGAAACGGTTTCAGGACGATGTGCTGCCAGGCTGCTTTTGATGCTTTCGGCAAGTTTAGTCGCTGAAGTTTCGTCGGTTTCAAAAAATAAGCATCCCAGCACATCTTGATCAAGCTGCCCCCATATTCCGGCTTCGTTTTGACATATGGTGTCGATTGCTCTGGCAACATCAACCCGCACGTCAGCATCAGAATCGCTTTTGCCGGTATCGTCTTTTACATTTAAATCGTCAATCCGCACCGCCAAGGCTGCAAATTTGGGCGTACCATCAAGCCTGGCCATGGCATGCTCAAGGAATGCTTTTCCGGCAAGCATCTTGGGAAAGGCTTTTAGCAGTTCAGTCGATTCGACAGGTGCTGCGTCCTCTGAAGGGGCATCTTCAGGTTTTGCATCGGTTTGGTAAAACAGAAATTCCTGGCTACATCTGCGACTGCTGAATAATCCTTTTTGATCCGGGGTCATGTTTTGGTCCTTTTAATTGGGCGCTTGCGCTCAATTGAGGTTCAATATATTCTCAAATGCATCCTTTATGGGCACCAATTCATCATCCTGTATGGTTCTTAAATCCATGATAAAAATATCTTCTTCAATTCTACCGATAATGGGGGTTGCATTTTCGCGCAGGTGTCTTTCCATGGCGTTGGGCGAGATTCCTTTAATCTTGATTCCCACACCTTTACTGGGAAGGTTCAAAAGCGGAAGGGCGCCGCCGCCGGCCGCGGAGGTGATGTTGACAAGCTGAATTTTCAGGCGGCTGTCGCCGATATTTTCCAGAACGGAGCCAAGCTGTTTAGCTTTGGTTTCAATGTAACCAAAAGGGAGTGTTAACATGCGCAAAGTCGGAATGGAATCAATAGCCTTGTCCGGGTCTCTATAGTGGCCCAGGGTGATTTCCAGGGCGGCCAGGGTCAGCTTGTCGATTCGAAGAGCCCGGGTCATGGGATTGGTTTTGATTTTATCGAGTATTTCCTGTTTTCCGACGATGATCCCCGCCTGGGGTCCCCCCAGGAGCTTGTCCCCGCTGAAGGTGATCAGATCGGCGCCTGCTGCCACAGATTCCTGCACGGTGGGCTCTTTTATCAGGCCATACCTGGAAAAATCGATAAACGTTCCACTGCCGAGATCCTCCATGACCGTAACTTTATATTTTTTTCCCAGGTCAACCAATTCCTTCAAAGAGACTTCAGCTGTAAAACCGACAACGCTGTAATTGCTGGTATGGACCTTTAGCAGCAGGCCGGTATCATTTTCAACGGCGTTTTCGTAGTCTCTGAGGTGGGTGCGGTTGGTAGTGCCGACTTCCTTTAAGATTCCGCCGCTTTTGGCCATTACATCAGGGATTCTGAATGATCCGCCGATTTCGATTAGTTCACCCCTGGACACAATCACTTTTTTGCCCTTGGCGACGGTGTCCAAACAAAGCAAGACCGCTCCGGCATTGTTGTTTACCACCATAGCGCTTTCAGCACCGCTTACTTCACATAAAATATCTTCAACAATGCTGTACCTTGAGCCGCGAACCCCTTTTGACATATCAAATTCCAGATTGGAATAACGGCTTGCAATGGTCAAAATATTTTCAATGGCATCGACAGGAAGCAGGGAGCGCCCGAGGTTGGTATGCACAACCACGCCGGTGGCATTAATGAGTTGCCGCAGGTTGGGCCTGACAGCCGCATGCACGCTGCTTTTTACCTTTTCAAGGAACACGGAATCGGCCAGGTCGCCTTCCGTTAAGTCCGGATCGCCGTCAAGAATAGACTTGCGAAAGTTTTCAACAGCAGAGCGGATACAACGTACCAGAACAGACTTGGGAATATTTTCAAAAAAAGGGTCCGGCTTTGCCAGTTCAAGCACATGGTCTACGCCGGGAAGCATTCTAAGCAGGGCCTGCTGTTTTTCATTTTCATTCATTTTTTTGTCGCATCCAGAGTGGTTATCAATGGTTTTAATATAAAGGTTCTTTTTGAAATGAACTCATATCATTTTAAAGTCAATTATATCAATAGATTTATTTTAAAATGCATTTAATGTTTTTCATGAGAAATCCGGGTTAATAAATAAGGATCATCTCCAAAAGAGTTGGAGTGATTCTAAGGATTTAGGGGTTCGAGTGAAATACTTTAAAATATCTATATCTTAAAAGTTTTGCAGAAGTTGAAAGGATGCTCAAAGCGATGATAAAATCGTTTGAAAGCAAACACTTGACCCCTTGAAACCTTGAATCCTGGGACCCTCTTCTCCAACTAGGTTAGAGAAGAACCAAAAAATTATGGCTGGATCTTAAATAGAGTCCATTTTAGTCATTAAAAAAGGGCTCACAGGCTTTAAAAGCTGTGAACCCTTGTTTTCTTTGGTGGGCGGTACTGGGATTGAACCAGTGACTTCTACCGTGTGAAGGTAGCACTCTCCCGCTGAGTTAA
>JABMQM010000041.1 GCA_013203195.1 Desulfobacteraceae bacterium
TTACAGGATTGCCGAACATCAAAAGGAACCGGAGATCGCCAAAGATATGCGCAGAGAGGATGTGTTTTTGGTGGCATCTCACAGAGAAGCCCAATCCCATAAGTTTTATGCGGAACTTGCCGGGATGCATCCTAAGGGCAATACTAAAGAGATGTTGCTGAAGATCGCCAACGAGGAATTAAAACACAAGGAAAAGATGGAGTATCTGTACGCCAACACCGCCTTTCCCCAAACAGCAGGCGGGTAATATCCCTGTTTTAATTGTAATCTGTGTAATCTGCGAAATCTGTGGACTAAAAGGAGATACCTGAAATGGGCACTAACAATATAGTTTTTTTGGAAAATTTAGAATGGTTCGACGATACGGGCAAAGAGCTCGTGCACCGTCTCCCCCAAAAAGGTTCCGGAGAAATCAAATACGGCGCCCAGCTTACGTTAAGAGACAGCCAGGCCGGAGTCTTTTTTTATAAGGGCAAGGCTTTAGACGCTTTCCCACCGGGCCGCCACACTCTCAAAACCGCCAACATCCCTATTCTGACAAAAATACTAAGCCTGCCATGGGGGCTCAGCAGCCCCTTGCGTGCTGAAGTCTATTTTGTCAATTTAAAGGTATTTACAAACCTGAAATGGGGAACCCGGGATCCGGTAGCCTTTAAAGACTCGGAGCTGGGCCTGATCCGGCTCAGGGCCTTTGGGGTGTTCAACCTGCAAGTAATGCAACCCGTATTGTTCATCAACAGCCTGGTAGGCACCCAGGGTATGTACACCACCTCAGAGATTGAAGAATATCTTAACCGGGTCATCGTCTCCAGGTTCAACGATTACATGGGGGAAACCATCGACTCGATCCTGAACCTTCCGGCCAAATACGACGAGCTTTCCGCAGGACTGGTCAAACGCCTCCAGGAAGATTTCACCCGCTTCGGACTGGGCCTGCCCCAGTTGTATATCAATGCCATCACCCCACCGCCGGAAGTGCAGCAGGCCATTGACGACCGCAGCCGCATGGGTGTTTTTGACGATATGAACAAACTGATGCAGATGAAAGCGGCCATGGCCATGGAAAAAGCTTCTGAAGCCGACACAGGCACCGGCCCGGGAATGGGCCTGGGGATGGGTTTGATGATGCCGGCCATGTTTTCCCAATATTTTTCCGGCAAACAAAGCGCCTCTCAGCAACCCGCGGCCGCGGAAACCATTGCCTGCCCGGATTGCCAAAGCGCCATTCCCCAAAACGCAAAGTTCTGTCCCCAGTGTGGACACCAGCAGCTCGTTTTCAGCCAGTGCGCCCAATGCGGGAAAAATATGACCCCCAATGCTAAGTTTTGCTCCCGCTGCGGCCAGCCGGCGGAAGAAAAACAGACGCCCAAGTTCTGCTCACAATGCGGCAATGAGGACGAACCCGACTCCATGTTTTGCAATCACTGCGGGGAAAAAATCTAACCTTGTGAGAAATCCGGGCTGACATGGATATTTTATGAAACTCAAATGTTTTTTTCGTGTTTTCGCAATTTCGTGCTTTCGTGATGAATGTTTTATTTGGTTCCGGTTTGTCCGCCTCCGTCGGTTTTGTCCGGGTTAGGAAAAAAACATCGACCTACTGATTCAACATCAGTGCCCGCAATGCGGAGCACCGGCAACCCTCATAGAAACCGACAGGCTGTTTTCATGCGAGTTCTGCCGGGTAAAATCCTATCTGCTACAGCACAATTTCTTTCGCTATATGCTGCCCGAGGCTGCACCTAAAGATAAAAAGCTGCTCTACTTCCCCTACTGGCGCTTTAAAGGGATGCTTTTTTCATGTGTTGAAAATGGAATCAAGCACAGATTCTTGGATGCCAGCCACCAGGCTGTGGATTCGAGGTACTTTCCCGTTTCCGTGGGCTTGCGCAGCCAGGCTCTGAAGCTCAAGTTTGTAGCCCCGGAGACTCCCGGGCGATTTTTAAAACCGACTCAGCCCTTTGAAGAAGTAATGCAGATTTTTGCGCGCCGCTTCAGCACATCCCTGACCGGACGGGTATTTCACCAAGCTCACATCGGTGAGACCCTCAGCATGATTTATGCCCCTTTTTATGTAAAAGACAAGGTTTATGACGCCGTGCTCAACCAGGCAATTTCGCCGGCCCTGCCTGATGATTTCGATGCTGAAAGCCTGCCGGGCAGTACTCCGGACTGGAAAACCCGGTTCATCCCGGCCATGTGCCCGGCATGCGGCTGGGATTTAGACGGCGACCGCGAAGCGCTGGTACTCAACTGCAGTAACTGCGACTCTGCCTGGAGGCCCGCCAAAAACAAGTTCAAGCCCCTCAACTTTGCGCACATCCCGGCAGATGGAGATGATATTATCTATCTGCCGTTCTGGCGCATTAAGGCGGAAATCGCAGGGGTAGCACTCCAGTCGTATGCGGATCTGATCAAGATCGCCAATCTGCCGAAAGCTGTTCAATCAAACCACAGCGAGATTGAATTCTTTTTTTGGGCCCTGGCATTCAAAGTCCGTCCCGAGGTTTTTATGCGCCTTACACGCAACATAACTATTTCCCAACCTCAGCAAAAGCTGGTCGGCAAATTTCCTGATGCCAGGCTTTTTCCGGTGACACTGTCCATCGAAGAAGCCATTGAAAGCCTGAAAATTAACCTGGCCGGCTTTGTAAAACCCCAGAGGGATTTTTTACCCCAAATAGAGGCGGTCACCATCACACCAAAGCGTTTTCTACTGGTATATGTCCCTTTCCAGGAAAAACACCACGAGTACATCCACTCCGAATTTCATCTTACTATTAATAAAAATCATCTGAAACTGGCCGGAAATTTGTAAATTGGGGCACCCCGGGGATATCAAATACATACCAGCAATGATTTTATCGTCCCGAATAGCTGCTGTTTTGGCAAACTATCACTTAAATTCAAGTTGTCATAACCTTTTTAAGATCGATGCCGTACTTTTTCATCCGGTTCCAGACAGTAACACGATTTATGCCCAGAATTCGGGATGCTTGGGACTGATTTCCCCTACTCTGGCGCAAAGCTTTAATGAGTTCATTTTTTTCAACCATATCTTTGTGATTGAACAATTGGGAATTTACTTCTTTCGCGCCTTTATTCTCGGCAATCTGAAGCGGCAAATGATCCGGACCGATTAAACCCCGTTCCGCAATAACAAAAGCATACTCAAGAGCGCTCTTTAACTCTCTGATATTTCCTGGCCATTGATATGCCATGAACTGTTCCATAGCTTGCGGAGCCAATCCTGTGATATTTTTTCCGGTTCTGGTCTGTAGACGACGAATAAAGGCGTTTACAAGCAGGGGAATATCTTCCTTACGGCTACGCAGCGGTGGAATATAAATCGGAATTACATTGATTCGAAAAAACAGGTCTTCTCGAAACTCTTTGCGGGCAATCAATTCTTCAAGGTTTTGATTGGTTGCGGTAATGATACGGACGTCCACAGAAATTGACTGATGGTCTCCGACCCGTTCAAACTGCTTGGTCTCCAGAACGCGGAGGAGTTTTACTTGCACCGGCAATGGTACATCTCCAATTTCATCCAGAAAGATATCTCCGCCGTGGGCAGCTTCAAACCGACCCAGACGGTGTCGAATCGCTCCGGTAAAAGCACCCTTAATATGACCGAACAGCTCACTTTCGAGCAGTGCCTCGTTTAATGCGGCGCAATTGAGCTGGACAAAGGGCCCGTCTTTTCTTCTACCCAACAGGTGAATGGCCCGGGCAACAAGTTCTTTGCCTGTACCGCTCTCTCCACTAATAAGTACGGGAGCATCACTTTGGGCAGCCTTCTGGACGACATCAAAGACCTTCTGTATTATCGGAGCTTTTCCGATTATTCCATGAAACCCGCCTTCAATGTCTATCTGGCGAGATAGAACGTCAATTTCATGATCTAACCTGTCTAATTCCGATATGTCCATAAAGGTTTCCACTGCTCCTAATAGTACACCCTTGTCATTCTTTAAAAGTGAGGCGTTCTTGATAATCGGCAGGTAGGTACCGTCCTTTTTCATAATAAGACAGCGGCGCTTTATACCATCTTCATTATCAAAGAGGGTGCACCATCCCCCGTCTTTTCGTTTTAGCTCAATTTCGCAGGCGTCGCATTTAAGGAAAGTACAGGGCCGTCCAATGATTTCGTCAGAGGAATATCCTGTAAGCAGCTCAAAGGCCTGGTTGACCATAACGATTGTGCCGTCAGTGCCGATCAGAATGAGGCCGTCATTCATGGTATCAATGATACGTGTCCAGTAAAGGTTGATTTCGTGTTCTTTCATCAGTGCCAAACTCCCAATTTATATTTTTCGCTATTATTGTTTAAACATATGTTTAAATACGTTAAACACTTTTAAATGGCAAGAACATTTTTGATAATCGAATAAATATAGTTAAATCAATGGCATTCAATTAGATTCAGGAAAATTCCCTGTCCGGCATGATTATTGCTCATCTAAACAGGTAATTTTATCCAGCGAGGTGTTAATGGTGTCATCAAATTCGAAACTTGATCTAATAGGAGTCATATCACCATTGTGTTTGCTCAAATGCAAAAGCGTGCTGACAGGGATGAAGTCCGGACATGTTTTGGAGGTCTTGCTGCAAGATTCTGGAGTTGTCGAGAAGCTTGTTAAGATTATCGAGCGTTCTCAGGATCAGGTTATGGAATCGAAAATGGAAAAAGATTTATATCGGATTTGCATCAAGAAAGGTAGCAAAACATAATAATTTACAAACACTAAGGAGGTAATATGGGGAAAAGAATACTTTTAGCATTAATGGCGTTAATCTTTGTATTTACATCCGCTGAAATAGGCTTTGCAGCGGAAAAGGGCAATGAGCGCAAAGGGAAATACATATACCGGAAAGTCTACAAGTCCTGTTACAAGCGCGGGGAGGTTGATTCAGCCAAACCACCCTTAGATCCAAACTCTAAAACCCAGGCGCAGTGGAATGAAATTTTTGACAAAAATAAAAGTGAGGAGTTTGGATGCAAAGAAGAATGGGACAAGTTGTCGGAAGAAGATCTACGGGACATATTTTCTTATTTACATGGGCATGCTTCAGATTCAGGTAATCCGGTAACGTGTAAATAATTTGAAACTACCGGTCCTCCCATGGGCGGGTGACGCATGCAAGCATTTTTTTGGATAATATCCGATACGATTTTTTTAATTGAAAATGGAGGTCATTATGAGGAAGTTAAAACAAGCTGTAACACTGACTATCTTTCTATCCTTAGTCTTGGCGGTGAACTTTGGATGGGCGCAGACCCAGAAACCAGCCGAACCGGCTAAAGCGGCAGAAGCGCAAGACTGGAAATTTCATGACATTGTAGATGTTGAATTTGTCATGCAGCATGTCACGATACCGCAGCAGGAAGATGTGATGCTGATTGACTCCAGACCAAAGAGGGCTAAGTATGACAAAGGTCACATCCCCATGGCGGTCAGTATTCCCCACACCCAGTTTGACAAGATGGTTGCCAAGCTGCCTAAAAACAAAAATGCATTGCTGATTTATTATTGCCAAGGATTAAAGTGAAAGCTAAGCCACAAATCAGCCTGGAAGGCTGAAAAACTCGGTTACACCAATGTTAAAGTTTTTGCCGAAGGTTATCCCGCCTGGTTGAAAGTTACGGGACACTACCCGTCGGTTTCTGCAGAATGGGTAAAAAAGCAAATCGACAACAAAGCGGACATGGTAATAATAGATTCGCGCCCCAAACGGGCAAAATATGACAAGGGACATGTTGCAACAGCCATCAGCATTCCCGATTCACAGTTTGATAAATTAACGGATCAGCTGCCACAGGATAAAAATAAGATTCTGGTATTTTACTGTGGCGGACTCAAATGCCCACTTAGCCACAAATCAGCTAAAAAAGCCATTGCCATAGGCTATACGAATGTAAAGGTGTTTTCTGCCGGATATCCTGCCTGGAAAAACGTGGCCGCAGCAACCACATCTGAAGCTGCTCCTGTTCAGATTAAATCCGGTAAAGATGAGGGCAGCATTGATATAGAAGCATTTAAAAAGGTTCTAAAAGAAAATCCTGGAAGCATCCTTTTAATCGACGTTCGCGACCCTGATGAGTTTGCGGCCGGAGCGTTTAAGACAGCCGTTAATATCCCCAGCGAAAAAATAGAGAGTAAAATTAAGTCCCTGCCGTCTGACAAACTGGTAGTTTTTGTCTGCTCAACCGGTTCAAGAAGCGGCGAGGCTTTTTATATGGTACAGGATATGAGGCCGAATCTCAAGAATGTTTATTATCTGGAAGCCGAGGTGACCTTTAATAAGGACGGCTCCTTTAAGATCGTTGAACCCAAGTAATATTAAAAGTACAAGCAGCTTCAGCCTCTCTTGACAAGGCTGTCGCTGCTTGAAAACTTGGGATCGTGTAAAAGCAAATTCGGAGATTTCTATGAAACAAATAAAAGGGGTGCTTCAATTTTTATATCTCACCATGTCGATCTGTCTGTTGTTTATCCTGACATCGGCAGCCGGGGCGAATCAAAAAGATACGGAGCAGGTACCCGGTCGATTTATGGCCCGGCAAGCAACAAAAGCAAAAACAGTATGGAGCACGACCGACCATTCCAAGCACAAAGCGTTACAACAGGAATTCAAATCCGGGGCAGCAATTACCGGTGCCTGTCTTTCGTGCCATTCCGAGGCGGCTTCTCAATTTCGTCAAACAATTCACTGGACCTGGCTCGGGGGTAGTGCTGATTCAGCAAAGAGATCCGGCAAAGCCGGAGATTCGCTGAATAATTTTTGCATTTCCACAAATAACATGCAGGACAAAAGCTGTTCGGCCTGTCATCCCGGGTGGAACGCTAAAGATGGCGAAATAAACTGTCTTGTCTGTCACAGCCAGGCAGAAGAAATGAACTGGACAGAGACCTTTGAAGACTTTCATGCTTTTTCCGGGTCTGGTGACCCGGAGGAGTTAGAACTGGCTCAAGAGATTCAAGAGAGTATTCTTAAGTCTGTCCAGAATATCGGACGTCCCACCCGCAAGAATTGTGGTTCTTGTCACTTTTACGGTGGCGGTGGTGACGGCGTCAAGCATGGAGATTTGGATTCTTCAATCACAAACCCGAATAAAGATTTAGATGTGCATATGGGCCTGGATGGACAGAAATTCGAATGCGTCCGCTGCCATACGACCGTAAATCACAATGTTGCCGGACGAATCTATTCCAAGCCGGCCACGACAGATCGCAAAAGCCTGATTGAAGACGATTTGACACCAAAAATCATGTGTGAATCCTGTCATAGCGCTACACCTCATAAATCC
Organism: Desulfobacteraceae bacterium; assembly: GCA_013203195.1. Lineage (GTDB taxonomy): Bacteria > Desulfobacterota > Desulfobacteria > Desulfobacterales > UBA11574 > Desulfatibia_A. Next base: position 7,313 of record JABMQM010000041.1, read on the forward strand.
GGCTCCAAGGCCAACGATCACACCGACAAAGTGGCCTGCCAGAGCTGTCATATCCCCCAATTTGCACGGGTCAATCCCACCAAAATGTGGTGGGACTGGTCAAAAGCAGGCAAAAAGAAAAAAGGTAAGCCATACAAAACCAAAGATTCTTTGGGCAAATATGACTATATGTCCCATAAAGGTGAAATGAAATGGGCCAAGAATGTAAAACCTGAGTATTTTTGGTTTAACGGCTCCATCAATACCCTGACGGTCAAGGACGTCATCGACCCGCGTAACGTCGTTCAAGTCTCCGCGCCGGTAGGCAGCCGCGAAGATATTAATTCCAGGATTTTTCCTTTTAAAGTCCATCGAGGAAAACAGCCTTATGACAAAGTGCACAAAACGCTGCTGGCCCCTCTTTTATCCGGGAAAGACGGTTACTGGAACACTTTTGACTGGCAAAAAGCACTGACCAAAGGCATGCAGGCCTTTGACCTGCCCTTTTCGGGCCAGTTTGACTACGTAGAGACCAGCTATGTTTTTCCAACCACTCACATGGTTGCGCCCAAAGAGAATGTGGTGAACTGCATTGAATGTCATTCCAGGGAAAATGGACGGCTGGCCAATCTGTCAGGATTCTATATGCCCGGCCGCGACAGCTTCAAGCTCATGGATATTTTCGGATGGGCAGTAATTATTGGTTCCTTGTGCGGCGTTGTTCTCCACGGCCTTGGCAGGGTCTTTACCAATGGAAGAAGGGGGGGGAAATAACCCATGTCGGAAGATAAAATGATTAACGTTTATTTATATACAAGGTACGAGCGTTTCTGGCACTGGTTGCAGATGGTGCTGATCTTTTTGCTTATTGTCACCGGGTTTGAAGGTCACGGCCTTTACACCCTGTTCGGGTTTGAACGGGCTGTTGAAATACATAATTTTGTCGGCCTTGCTTGGCTGATCGCATTCGCTTTTTTCGTTTTTTGGGTCTTTACCACCGGTGAGTGGAAGCAGTATGTTCCGACCACCAAAAAGATGTTGGCGGTTATCCGGTACTACCTTTATGGAATTTTCAGGGGTGAGTCGCATCCGGTTCCCAAGCGCAAAGAATCCAAACACAACCCTATCCAGCGATTGACCTATCTTGCCCTGGCGGCTCTCTTGCTTCCTATCCAGATGGCAACCGGTTTTCTTTACTGGGGTTACAATTCATGGAGCGACTGGGGAATTACCGGCGTTTCTCTGGAACTTGTGGCTTTTGTGCATATGGCAGGGGCCTTTGCTATCTGCTCATTTATAATCGTGCATGTATATATGACCACAACAGGTCACACTATTTTTGCCCACACCAAAGCCATGATCACTGGTTGGGAAGAAGTGGAAAAGGATGTTAAAATCGAGGACTGGGAAAGGGCCCGGGGAGAGGGTCTTTCACTGCGGTGAAACCCGATATTCCGGGAAGATCGTAACCCGGTTTGCCAAAACCCACCGTATGACCTGCGGCGGAACATGTAAGGTGGGATTCTTAAACCAGATCATCGGGGCCTCCAAGCTTATCCAGGAATACAAGGGCCTGGAAAAGGTTGCCCATATCAATGAGCAAATAACAGAAATGGTGGTGCTGAGGGAAACAGGCCGTGCCTGCGGTCTTGACGCTGCCCGCAAAGGAGTCGAGGACCCTCCCGGATCCGGGGTTTATCTGCCGGATGAAGTGATGGGCAATGTAGCCAAGCTTAATATTTGCAATGCCTTTTGGCGTGCCATGGCCCTGGCAGGAGATATCGGCGGAGGGCTTGTCGTAACCATGCCTTCTTTAAAGGAGTTGAAGAACCCGGATGTGCAAGATTACGTGGAAGAGTTTTACAGCTTCGGTTCGGAAGAGCCTACGGAAAACATCATGAAGGTAACCAAGCTATTGCAGCACTGGACAGCGGGGCTCCACGGAGTAGGCACCTGGCACGGCGCAGGACCCGTTATGGCCCAAAAGATCATGCTGCAACGGGCCGTTAACTTTGATCACGAAAAAAATCTTGTAAAAGAGACCTTACAACTTAAGGAAAAGAAAGAGTAAACTTGTCGAATTCATCCCAGAAGACCGAACGGACAGCATCCGTCTCTTTGAGGATTTCGTGTCGTGCTTTTGGAATAACCTTAGACCGGCATTGTTGCAATCGGGCGCAGATCGATTTTTGAGCTTCAAGGGAAACGATCTTGTCCGATCCGGCGCTTACCATCAGAATAGGAATGGTGATCTCTTTGCCAAACCCTGGTGCGGCCAGAATATCTATCGACGCAAACGACGCTGACAGCCACCCATAAGTTACGCCGCCAAGCGCAAGATCCGGATTTTTATTAATCGCTCTATTTTCATCCATAAACCGCACAGGATCCGAAGTCAGAAGGTTGCCTTCAAATTTTTCATCTTCAAGAGAATAATCGCCGGAACCGACGGCATAATCCTGATCCCAGCCTGCCTTGCCGGCAATGCGGGTAATGCCCTTGGCAAACCACCTGGGAAAGGGGGACGTTAAAATGTCGATCATGGGCGATACCAAAATCGCGCGTTCAATGGCCCCTTGATGTTTATAAAGATAACGCAGAGCAATATGGCCACCCATGGAATGGGCCAGGATAATCAAAGGAGATACGGCTTGCGGTTTAACAATTTTATCAACAAATACGGCCAAATCACTGCTATAGTCATCGTAGGTTTTGACAAATCCTTTATGCCGGTTCGACAGCATCCGCGATGAAAGCCCCTGGCCGCGCCAGTCAAAACTATAAACATCAAAGCCTCTCTGCTGCAGTTCGCCGATGATCTCAGCGTATTTTTCCATAAATTCCGTTCTGCCGCTCAGCAGGATCACTGTGCCCCGGCTTGCAGCTTTATCACTGCGCCAGATACCGTAACGTAATGAATAGTTATCGCTTGTGGTCATCATGCCAAACGGTGATAACATGCTTTCCTGGGCTGCCGCATGCTGTTGCATCATCAGTAAAACCCCTGTAAATATTATAATCCGCCCTACCCTAATTCTGTTATTAACAAATTTATAAATTCCTGCCATGCCTATTTTTTATTAACCATTGTTTTGTTTATACTCAATTGAGCGAAAAAAGCTTAATTGAGATAAAAGTGTACATTGACGACTTTGTGCTTTTCCATTATGCTTTCAGTAGTTAACTGAGAGGTCGGGGAGTTTTTATTATAGAGTATTATCTCTCAGCGGAATGGATGATCTTTTTTTAAAGCGTGTGCTGCTTGAGTGTATTAGGGATCCGTTAGAAAGAACAGACGTGTGCCGCAATTGTTTCCTTGCAAACGACTGCCCATCGTAAAGCAAGCATGTTATTTTTTCTGATAAAAACCTCTGTTCTTTCTTTACGAGCCCTTATACACGAGTTCACACGTTTTAAAAAATGACTTTCCATGAAGCGACCATAGGAGAAAACCCCCCGACCCTGATATAAACGATCTTTAAA
>JABMQM010000436.1 GCA_013203195.1 Desulfobacteraceae bacterium
AAGCAGTACAAAATGTCAACTTAATTATAGATACAGGATACAACCCTAATTGTGCCAAAAAACAATTAGGGAGGGGCCAGGGATCAGGGACCAGGGGGCAGAAAATGAGTTTTCTTTATGAGTTATATCTCATTTAGACTGGCGTTATAAAATACAGATTAAATTTGTTTCCTGACCCCTGACAGCTTTCAATGGAGCTTTTTCCGCTCAATTGAGGTATTAGTGTTAAGTTTGAGGAAAAAAAAAGGATAAAACTATGTCGAAAAATACCTCCCATGAAAAACGTGATGGAATATTATCCGCAAAAATGAGCTGTTCCTATAGTCTCGGGAAGTTCCAGGCTGACGTGGATCATGCCCTGCAACAAATCAAAGAAAACAACATCTTGAGTCGTATCTGGTCCCATGACCATACCGTCTGGAAGGATGACCCAGCGGAAATCAGTAATCGGCTGGGCTGGCTCCACAGTCCGGAAAAAATGACTGATGCCGTGGATCAAATCACTGCTTTTGTCGAGGAGGTCCGTGGGGCAGGCTTTACCCATGCGTTGCTGCTGGGGATGGGCGGTTCCAGCCTGGCACCGGAAGTTCTGCGTTGCACGTTTGGAGTAAAAGACGGCTATTTGAATCTGGCCGTCTTAGACAGCACCGATCCCGAAGCGGTTCTGGAGAAAATGGAGGAATTTGATGTATCTAAAACCCTTTATATTGTCTCCACCAAATCAGGAGGTACGGTCGAAACAGCTTCATTCATGAAGTTTTTTTACAATGAGGTGCTGAAAAGTGTGGGCGCCGATAAGGCCGGTGAACACTTTATAGCCATCACCGATCCCGGGAGTAGTCTCGAAGCCACGGCCAAAGAGTTGAAATTCAAAAAAGTTTTTTTAAATGATCCCAATATCGGGGGACGCTATTCGGCCTTATCATACTTCGGGCTGGTGCCGGCCGCCCTTATCGGAATGGATCTTACGTTGATGCTGGAGAGAGCTGCAATCATGGCCCAAAATACGGCAAGCTGCAATGGTACTGCCCGCACTGATAATAGCGCCGCCCTGCTGGGTGCCGCCATGGGAGAACTGGCCATCGCCGGACGGGATAAGGTAACGCTTATCATTTCGCCGCCTGTTTCATATTTTGGGGCCTGGGTGGAGCAGCTAATTGCCGAAAGTACGGGCAAGGAAGGTAAGGGCATTTTGCCTGTAAGCGGCGAAACCGTAAGCTCACCTGATAAATATGGCCATGATCGTTTGTTTATATACTTGCGTCTTAACGGTGATGACACTTACGATGCAAGCGTGCAGGCGCTAAGGGATGACGGCCGGCCGGTGATTCGGTTGGATTTACGCGACCAATATGATTTGTGCGGTGAATTTTTCCGCTGGGAGATGGCCGCCGTAATTGCGGGAATGTGCCTGGGGATTAATCCCTTTGATCAGCCCGATGTGGAATCCGCCAAGGTGTTGGCACGCGAAATGGTTGCGGCCTATCATATGGATGGCAAACTGCCCCGACTGACGCCCGATTTTCAATCAGAGGGAATCAGTGTTTATTCCGATCTTACTGCAAACAGTATTGCTGAGGTTTTTTTAAAATTTCTATCTCTGGCCCAACCTGGCGAAGATGAAGCTGCCGGGAGGAGTTATATTGCTGTTCAGGCCTATATAATGCCACATCCGGAAACCGATGAGGCTTTAAAGAAATTGCAAACGAAAATTCAACAGCACTACCGCCTGGCGGTTACGGTTGGATACGGTCCGCGTTTTCTGCACTCAACCGGCCAGCTCCACAAAGGAGATGGAGGCAATGGTTTGTTTATTCAACTCACCGCAGACCTTAAAAAAGATCTGCCTATTCCGGATCAGGCCGGTGGCAGCACTTCTTCCATTAGCTTTGGAGTTTTGAAAAATGCCCAAGCGCGCGGTGATCGCCAGGCATTGCTGGATGCCGGGCGCCAAGTGATTCGCTTCCACCTGGGTAGTGATATTGCAGGGGCTTTAAGAAAATTAGTGGCAGTTTTTTAGCCTCGAACTCTTCACCAACCTGATGTACTCATTTGCTGAGGGTACAGGGATTTTCGCTCAATTGAGGTTACGGTTAAAGGCTTGTAAAGAAAGAAAGGGCTGATTTTAGGTTAAGCCACCTTCCAGTGCATTTTGCCGAAAAACAGAGGAAGCTCAGCGGCACATACAGGGCCGACAACCACAGATCGGCCGCTTGTCTGGACCAGATTATCGCGTATCTGTGCCGCAAGGCCCGGCAGGAAAAGGGTTGATCTCGGAGCAATTTGATCCGCTTCTTCGCGGATGAGCATCTGCACAACCCGTTCAGCCGTAAAGGTCTCGTAAACCATGGCCATGTCCACGGTATGACCGTCTGTATCCACAACCAGGTACCAGAACGGGCTCAATGTCGTGGAGAGTACCGCCGTGAGAACCTCATCGGTGAGCCGCGAATTGCCCGACACCAGGATCGGTGAATCCTGTTTGGGATGGTTGATGGGGAAGAACCCGGTGGGCCCGACATTCGGGAACTGGAGAACTTCCACTTCGGGCAGGATTTCATTAGGCCTTGCCGCCCAGAGCAGGGGGAGGAAACGCCTCTTGGCCATCTTGCACTGTGAGGGTTTAAGCCGTCCGGCACGAAGGCTTTCTATAAACTCTGCCCGACTGTGAAACCCGCAGGCCCTGCAGTCACCGGTAGAGACATATGGATCGATATGTATGCTTTTTTCGTAAAGGTCTGCTTGGATCATCGCTTAAATAATTACAAATTAAACGTCATATCGCTGGTTACGGCAAAACATTCAAGGTTGCTTCCCTTTGCAGCGACACTTTGCCCGCACGTCTCCACAATTTTATCCATTTCCTGGTCAGTCCGATCCTGGTTTAAATGGAACAGACCCAATTGGCCGACTCCGGCTTTAAGGGCCAGCTCAAGAGTCCTGGTAAATGCAGAGTGTCCCCATTTGATACTGGTTTTATACTCTTCGGGGGTGTATTCGGCATCGTGAATCAAAAGGTCCGCCCCTTGGGAAAATTCCAGATAATCTTTAAATGTTAAACCGCCGGGATGAACGAAATCGAGTTCATTGTCGGTAAGAAAAACAAAGCATTTGCCTTCTTCAGTAAACTTGTATCCACTGCCGTTATTAGGATGGCTGATGCGGATCGGTTCTACGGTTACAGAACCGATTTCAAATGTAGCGGGGCATGCTTCCAGATATTCGATTTTGGCTTTTAGATCATCATATTTTACCGGAAAGTTAGGCGGGGACATGACTTTGGAAAGTATGGTTGCCACAAAATCACTGTCAAACGGGCATCTGTACATTAAAAGTCGGGACCGGCCAAAATAGAGTGGCCTGAAAAATGGAAACCCCATTAAATGATCCCAGTGGGCATGAGTGAAGATGAAATGATACTTATAGAGATTTTCCTCAATCAACTGGTTGCCTAACCTTCGGATTCCGGTTCCAGCATCGACGATAATGATATCGCCGCTTTTTGCCCTGATTTCAATGCAGGTGGTATCACCGCCGTATTTAAGATAATGCTTGCCTGAAACAGGAATGGAACCCCTAGATCCCCAACATTTGATGTACATACTTAACCTTTCGCAATAATTAACTACCCGATCCTACCGAGAAACGTATGCCAGATACCGTCTTGTTCCCATTTTTTTATGATTTGGAAAGGATGCCGGGATAACCTGCAGGCAATATCTCTTGCCTGGGTGCGCAAGAGCCCGGACAGAATAAACCACTCTTTATCAAGAAAACCTTGAGCCTCTACCAGATGCTTCATAACATCATAGTGAATATTTGCTATCACAAGATCGTAAGGTGAGTCAATAAAATCCTCAGCAAGTCCCTGGATAACCAGAACCGTGTCCTGCATCCTGTTCAGCCGTACATTTTTCAAAGCAGTATTGGCCGCCAGAAAATTGAGGTCAACAGCAAGGATTTTGCTGCAACCCAGCCGGGATGCGGCCAGGGCCAGCAGGCCTGTACCGGTTCCCAGATCAAGGGCCGTAACAGGTGTTTCCATGCCAAAGACCAGCTCAAGTGCTTCCAGGCAATGACAGGTTGTGGGGTGGGTTCCTGTTCCAAAAACGACTCCCGGGTCAAGAATAATGGGCAGCTCCTCGCGGCATAAGCTTTTATTTTTCCAGGGTATCTGCCACGGAGGCGCTATATGGAAACGACCGGCTCTGAAAGGAGCTATTTTTCCTCCCTGCCACTGGTCGTAGGACATCTTAAATTCATCGAGAAGGACTAAATGCTGTTGAGCGTTGAGTGTTTTATTTACTTTGGCGCGGGCGGGACTGGAGAAGAACAGAAAAGAAAACCCATCCTCATGCCAGCAGCCGATATAATCGGGGCCAAATAATTGCTGATCCGGTGACAGACGGCCTTGAAGATAGTAAATGTAGAGGTCCTCGTAAGGGCTGGATGCATCCATGGCAGCGTTTACGCTCGATCAGGGAAGGATTTTGGCGAATATATCAAATGCTGCCTGTATGGCCGGATTATCATCCGGAATTTCAACAGTTGGACGTCCGTTTAAATCATATTCGTAGACGGTATCGTCTGCAGGGATCGTTCCGGCAAGTTCCATATTTTCCTTGCTGATCATTTCCAAAACCATATCAGAAGGTGCTTCCCGGGTCTGGTTGATGACCAGGCAGCTCTTACCGATGCCGATGTTAAGACTTTTGGCAAGTTTATCGATTCTGAAGGCGGCTTGAAGTCCCCGCCGAGACGTGTCCGCAACAATGAGAAGAATATCAACATTGCTGGTGGTCAGCCGGCTGATATGCTCCATTCCGGCTTCATTATCCATGACGATATAAGGGTAATTACCGATAAGTTTATCCAGAAATCCCGTCAAAAGATTATTTGCAGCACAATAGCAGCCCGCGCCCTCCGGCTGCCCCATAACGACAAGGTCATAGCCGTCATGTTCTATAATGGCCTGTTGAAGTTTCATGTCCATAAAGACATCTTTGGTCATTCCGCTGGGAACTGTCCCTTTTTTCATCTCCTCACGGGCATTTCCAAGCGTATCGGAAACTTCAAGGCCCAGAACCTCATTTAAATTTGCATTACAGTCGGCGTCAACAGCCAGTACGGGCGACTTGTCCGTCTTTAGCAAATACTTGATCAGCATACCTGCAACAGTGGTTTTCCCTGTGCCGCCTTTTCCGGCCAGTGCAATTGAAATTGGCATATTTCAAATTCCTTTCGCAAATAAAATTGTGTTACGATTATAGATGGCTAAGTAAAAAGGTTCATATACAACGCAGCAGATGGGACTTTTTACGACGCCATCAATTGTGTTTGCGCTCAATTGAGGTAGTCACAAAATAGGGCAGCATCGCCAGACAGTCAAGTGTCTTTTTCCAATTGAGTAAACCTCAAGAGGAGGCAGCGAGTGGTGCGCCTGCTCGTTGCGCGTTTTTAGTGATGGACAGAATTGGCGCTTACAGGGCGGTAAAAGTTAGAAGTTGTGTAAGTATTTCAAACTTCTTGCAACATTTCTATGCTTATGGTAAGTAAATAAAGATTTTTTATAGAGAAGTTACCTAAAACTGAATAAGCCTTAGGCTTAAAAAATCTGGACGTGATGAATTCGTCTTTTTACGAATTCATCAAACTTTAAAGGAGTAACAGGATGGACTTCGAACTCTCAACGTCGCAAAAAGAAATTCAGAAAGCAGCCAGGGACTTTGCCAAGGGTTAATTTGATAAAGAACTTGCCCTTGAAC
>JABMQM010000437.1 GCA_013203195.1 Desulfobacteraceae bacterium
CACACCGTGGGCAAAAAGATAGGACAAGGCATGAAATTAGCCGAGATCCTGTCAGAAATGCGTATGGTTGCAGAGGGCGTCAAAACCGCCAAGTCGGTTTGCAATCTGTCAAACAAGCTTGGTGTTGATATGCCCATTGCCCACGAGGTCTACCACATTTTATACGAAGATATTGCACCGATTGAAGCCGTACGCAGACTTATGACCCGTGATCTTAAAAATGAGTTGGATGACCAGGAGATGCTGCCGAATATATGAGGTCAGGGATCGGAGGTCGGAGGTCAGGGGTCAGGGGTCAGGGATTAGGTGTCAGGGATTAGGTGTCAGGTGTCAGTGAGCAGTAAGCAGCGATAAGTGATCAGTGAGTAGTGATCGGTAATCGGCAATCAGTAATCAGTGATCAGAACCAGCACGAGCAACCAGCAACGAGCAACGAGCAACCAGCAACGAGCATTATGGCCGAGAGCAAACGACATAAAGGGGAGGGCCACCGGCAGCGGTTGCGGGAAAAGTTTCTTAAATCGGGCCTGTTGGGATTCCATGACTATGAAGTGATTGAGCTTCTTTTAACCCTGGTCACTCCGCGAAAAGACTGTAAGACTGCTGCCAAGTCTGCCTTGAAACGCTTCAAAACTCTGCCGGGTGTACTTGAAGCATCTGCCAAGGAGCTTTGCGAAGTCGAGGGGATCGGCCCTAAAAACCTGCTGGGCATCAAGCTGGTAAAGGCTGTTGGGGATCGGTATCTTAAGCAGAAATTAATCGAGAAAGATCCCTTGAACAACTCCAAAGAGCTGTTCGACTATCTTTACCACAGCATTAGAGACAAAAGCCGTGAATGCTTTAATGTAATTTTCCTGGATGCCAAAAACCGTGTTATTACCACCGAGACGCTCTTTGAGGGGACTTTAACTGCAAGCTCTGTTTATCCGCGGGAGGTGGTAGCGGCAGCTTTGAATCATCATGCCGCCGCCCTGATTTTTGCCCACAACCATCCTTCAGGCGACCCCGAGCCGTCAGCAGAGGATGTGGCCATTACCCGCCGGCTCGTTTTTAGCTGCAAGGTGGTTGGCATTACGGTCCATGAGCATCTGATTGTAGGGAACAACAGATATTTTAGTTTTGCGGATCAAGGTTATATCGCTCGGATGAATCGTGAGTTTGATACGCAAACTCAAAATGACTAAAATGGTGCATAACAACAAATTACCGTCGTGTTTTGGCCGGCTTGATACTGTTTTTCCAAAAGGTAAGGACGGCTTGAGGGAAACCCCGGAAAAATGCCTGTTATGTTTCCACAAAACAGAATGTTTAAAAGTCGCCCTGCAGGCGACGGACGGCCTTCGCGCCCGGGAAGAATTGGTAGACAGGGCCTATGCGTCCGGTATTATGAGTTTTTTGGAAAGGTGGTCCCAAAAAAAAGAGTTAAGGCGTAGGATAGAAGCGAAGACAAAAGGCTGAAATGGAAGGAGAGGGCCATGAAGACGATCAAAGATCTTGATATTGCCGGTAAAAAAGTCTTTTTCAGAGTTGATTTCAACGTCCCCCTGGATGAGCATCAGAATATTACGGATGATGCCAGAATACGGGCAGTTTTGCCGACTTTGCAATATGCTCTTGACCATCAGGCCAAGCTGATCGTGGGCTCACATATGGGGCGTCCGGGGGGGAAAGCAGTACCCGAACTCAGCCTGGCTCCCGTGGCCAAACGCCTCGGGAGGCTCCTTGGAAAAGAAGTTATAATGACCAAAGACTGCGTCGGTTCAGAAACAAGTGAATTATTATCGAACATGAAACAAGGTGATGTAGTTCTACTTGAGAATTTGCGCTACCATCCCGAGGAGCAGAATAATGACGATACGTTTGCAAAGAAGCTGGTGGAACTTTGTGATGTATATATCAATGATGCGTTTGCCGTATCGCATCGTATCAATGCATCTGTGGTCGCCATAACAAAATATGCGCCGGTCTGCGCCGCCGGGTTTTTACTTCAGAAGGAGTTGGACTATTTTAAGCAGGCCATGGCCAATCCGATGCGTCCCCTTGTCGCCATTGTCGGCGGCTCAAAAGTGTCGGATAAACTGGGAGCTCTGGAGAACATGCTGGAGCATGTCGACAAGTTTCTCATCGGAGGTGCCATGGCCAACACATTCCTGAAATGCTCAGGGCATAATGTTGGAAAGTCGAGAGTAGAAGAAGACCTCAAAGAGGTGGCATGTGCTGTAATGACAATGGCTGCTGAAAAGGGTATCAAATTCTACCTTCCGATAGATGCGGTGGTGGCGAGCCGTTTTGACCCAAAGGCTGAAATAAAGATTGTTCCGGTACAGGAAATACCGAATGATTGGATGGTTATGGATATCGGTCCGGCCACGTCTTTACTATATTCAGAAGCGCTGTACGACGCCAAGACAATTGTCTGGAATGGCCCTTTGGGCGTATTTGAAATGGATGCCTTCAGCCGGGGTACAATCGCCATGGTGCACAATGTGGCCAATTCATATGCGCTCTCTATCGTCGGCGGAGGCGATACGGATGTCGCTCTCCACAAAACTGGGGCAATGGACAGAATAACCTACGTTTCGACAGGTGGGGGAGCTTTTCTCACTCTTCTGGAGGGCAAGACCCTGCCGGCAGTAGCTGCCCTGGATGCGGTCAACCATAAAGTGTCCTAACCTGGATTTCTTACCAGTATTCTTCACTACTCGAAACAATATCGACTACTATTCTATATCCCTATCAAATGCCAAAAACAGGCAGCACCAAATCGAGTTTTAACTCATTAAGAAAATACACCGTTGACGACAGCCTTAAATAATGGTATTAAAAGAAAATATTGCTATTTAAATGTTGTTATTTAAAAAAAGCAGGAGAAGACATTGGCTTTCTGGAGCGTAAGAGAAGAACTTAGCCAGGCCAGCAGATTAAGGCGTTCTTATTACGAACTTTTGCGGGATGAAATGGACCAGCATATTCTTCAGTATTCGCTGATAGATTCCTATGACAATTTTCGCAGCCGCAGGCTTCCCTATCCGTTTGTAAAAAAGCGCGAACTGAAACCCCGCGCGCGCATTCCTGGAATAGAGCATAAACCTCAGAATGCTTTTCTGGTGCTTTTTGTGGAGGAGACTATCGCGGAAGCCCACAAGAAATATATACGGTTCCTTAACGTCAATAAAACCACCAAAAAAAATCTTCTCGTTTGCGAATCAGTGCCGCTTGCGGGCAAATTCGAAAGAAGCCAGAAATACCTGGAGTCAGCCCATTTCATTAATTTACTAAAATCGTTGCTTCCCGTGGATTATGCCCTCCTTATCCAAAGAGATCCGGCCAGCAAGCTTAAGGATCGATACAACCTTTCCCATTTTCATGTGCGCGTCGACTGGCCGATTGCGGATGCCGCCGAGGCTCTGGCCTGCAGCTTGCGCTATATATCAAAGGACCTGTATGAGAAAGGGGATAAATACGCCGAAGATATTCAAAAAAAGTTTTTTGAATATTACTGCATGCCTGTTATGATCGGCGGCCGAAGGACTGCCGCTATTGTGGCATCCCAGTATATGAAAAGAATTCCGTGTATTACGACGGTATACGCCGGCAGCAGTGAGTCGAGGGCGTTGATCCGAATTTCTGAAAGGGGTGTTTCCAAAGCTGTTCTGATGAAGTTTACAAATGAAGAGCTGGATCAGATTGCCGAGGCCGGCAATCTTGCGCCCAGGACATTTAAAAAGAATTATGTCGTGGCGCGTGAAAAAAAAGATAGTATCTGTATCTTTCAGGCTACCTACGCCATCACCAATCATGCCAGGCCGCCGGACGACGGCAAATTGCGGGAGATCAAGCCTGACTTAAACTGGTTGTCAGTCGGCGGGCAGCATATTCTTCCCAAACCAGGCGTATGGAAGTATCCGCCGCTGGCATTAAACGTCATCTACACCGAGTTTTTATTATGAATTGGAAACTATAGCGGTTTTCAAAAATACCTTCCGTTTTCGCCACCGGATAATTTCGTTTAGATCGGCAAGCTGTATAAAATCGCCCAGCGATTTTATTAATCGATTTCTTTCATCATGGCGGTTTCGTCGCAGTCCGGAAACTTGACACACATGATACAGTCCGCCCAGATTTTGAGAGGAAGCTGAGATCTGTCGATTTCTAAAAAACCGAATTTTTCAAAAAAGCCGGTCCGGTAGGTCAGTACAAAGATTTTTTTGACGGCAAATGATTTAGCCTCTTCAAGAACGGTTTCGGTGAGCTTTGATCCGATTTTATTTCTCTGATGCTCAGGGTGAACCGCCAAAGATCTAATTTCAGCAAGGTTTTCCCAGCAGAACTGGAGAGCACAACAGCCGAGAACCCTGTCCTTTTTCTCGTCCACGTAAACTGAAAAATCCCTGACATGGTCATACAGTACGCTTAACGGGCGCGGCAGAAGCTCGCCTTTGTCTCCGTATTCCCGAAGAAGTCCGTGGATAGCTTTGATGTCTTTTATGGTTGCTTTGCGGATCATGATCCTACTTATAGCATTATTTTGATGTCATTGTAAATGCCCCGTTCCAGTCTTTGCCCGGGGGATTGTCTTTATAGTCGTTGCAGCGTGCCAGCATGGTTTTGCTGGGGCCGTCATCCGGGATGGCGACCAGCGCCTGATTAAAGAAAACAAGCGCCCGGTTCCAGTCCTGTGTGCGGTATGCGTTCAGTCCCCGGGCGTAATTATCCAGGGTTTCGCGAATGAGGGCGTCAACATCTTCGGGATATCCGATAAGCTCGTAAATCGTTATAGGTTCTTTTTTTCCAACGACATTAATGGAATCGATTTCCCGACCTACAATACCGTTGCCGATCTTGCTGAAAGTTGACTCGCTGACAAGCGTAAAACATTCGTAGGCCTTGTTCACACCTTCCAGCCTTGCAGCCGTATTGACGGTATCGCCCATCATAGTATAGTCCATGCGGCTTTTTGACCCCATGTTGCCGACCACGGCAGGGCCTGTACATAAGCCGATGCGCATTTTAAGCTCGGGCCTGCCTTCAGCTTTCCATTTTACTCTCAGTTCGGCCAGCTTTTTCTGCATTTCGATACAGGATCGGCAGGCCACTTCAGCCTGGTTGACCAGCGGGTTGGGAGCGCCGAAAAAGGCAATGATGGCATCTCCTTCAAATTTATCCACCGTGCCTTCATGGGCGAGGATAATATCGGTCATTTCGGTTAAAAATTCATTTAAAAGCTCCACCAGTTCAACGGGAGTGAGCTTTTCGGAGATGCTGGTAAATCCCTGGACATCTGAGAAAAATGCAGTGATAACGCGTTTTTCACCGCCCAGAACCAGTTTCTCAGGAGACTGGATCAACTGGTTGACAACCGAGGGGGCCATATAGGTTGAAAATGCATCTTTAATAAATTTTTTCTGACTGGCTTCCGCTAAGTAGCGGTAGGCGGTAATGGCAACATAGATAATAATAATCACGGTAAGCGGGTAAACCAGATTGATAATCAATCCCTGGGCGGAAAACAGGTACTGGCACAGCGCAATGTAGCCGATAAACACGGACAGGCCGGCCAGGGCACCGGGAACAACCCCCGCCCGGGGCAGTACGAGCCCTAAGAACAGCCCTGTAATCAGAATCGCCAGGACATCAAATATTGAGGCCCAGCCCGGCTTCTGTAGAAAATCCTTCTTCAGGATGCTGTCGATAATATTGGCATGGATTTCAATACCCGGAAAAGTGGTTCCGAAAGGCGTAACCCGCAGATCGTATATGCCTACGGCAGTAGCCCCCACCAGTACAATCTTGTCTTTGAGGACATCACCGGGAACGTCTTCATGCAGAATGTCCGTAATCGAAATGTGGGGAAAGGTCTTTTCCCGGCCCCGGTAGTTAATCAGGATGCGCCCTAGTTCGTCTGTGGGTATAAAAAGATCGCCAATACTCACCCCTTCAACACCGTGCTCAGCTACATTTGCCGAGACGGGATTGCCCAGGTAAGCACCGGCCGAAATTAGAGACAGTGGCGCATACAGTGTATTGTTGAATCTGAATACGGAAGGTATCCAGCGCACAACACCGTCCGTATCGGGAAACATGTTGAAGTATCCCGAGTATTCGGTTGCATTTGAAATTATTTCGATGTTGGATTGGGGCATTTTAGCTTCGATAAAAGGCACGCTTTGGGCGGCTTCTGAGGCATAGCGCACAAATTTATGACGGGACCCCCGCACATTTTCTTGATGGGCGGCAAGATCCTTTTCACCATAATGCTGGGCCGCTGCGGTATCCATATGAAAAAAGAATCCTAATACGACCTTGGCGCTGGACTTTGTGATAGCACGGGCCAGCAGTTTGTCGTTGTCGGATTCTATTTTCAAGTTTTCCAGAAAACGATCAAAAGCTTTGGTTTGCAAATGACTTTTTTTAACTTCATTCTGAATGTCGTTAATAGTCTCAATGACTCTGATATCATCGGGCTCAAGAAAACCGATGTCAAACCCGATAACCTTGGTGCCGGCTTTTGAGAGCTTGTCAACTATGGCGGCAATTTTAGATCGCGGCCAAACCCATTTTCCCTCCTTTTCAAGGCTTTTTTCATCAATGACCGCCAGGACGACTTCAGGGCCCGCGGCAAGGCTTCCCCTGGTGGTGAATCTCAGGTCGATGGTTTTCAATTCAATGATATCCAAAAAAGGGACTCCATAAGCATAGGCAAAAATGCCTAAACCAATGGTAAGTACGCTGATAGTATACGGATTTAACTTGAAAAATTTTTTCATGACGGCTGTCCTGTAGTTTGCACAGATAAGTGTTGAGAGACCTTTGCAGTTCAATTATGTATTATCGCTCAATAGCGGTGA
>JABMQM010000042.1 GCA_013203195.1 Desulfobacteraceae bacterium
AGGCGGCACTGTCCGCAGCGGCGACAAAATTGAAATACTACCTTCCGATACCAGTGAACAGTGATTAGTGAGAAGTAAATAGTGATCAGTATACAGTAAGCAGTATGCAGTGAAAGGTAAAAAGTAAACAGCAAAAAGCTATCAGCAACCAATGACTAATGACCAGCGCCACAGGCGCTATACCCGTAACTCGTAACCAGGAACAAGGAGTATCTTTTGGAAGCGTCTTTAAAAAAAACGGTCATCCAATGGGACAAATCATCCAACCGCTCATTGGAACATGAACTACTTGGCGAAGAACCGCTCTCGATCATAATTGAGGGCAAACCGTATTCGGTTGTGATGCGCACCCCGGGAAATGAACTGGCCCTGGCCGCCGGCTTCTGCCTGGCCGAAGGGATTGTAGATTCTCCGGATGATTTTACCACCATTACTTGTTGTGATGATACCGATAAAAACGTGGTCGCCATTACCCTCAGCCAGTCAAGACGCAATAACATAGGCGATCTTCTGGACCGCCGCGGCTTTATCAGCCAGACCAGCTGCGGCATTTGCGGCAAGGAGATCGTTAAAGACCTTTATCAGATGGTTCAGCCCGTCAGCAATAACACGCCCATTGACAGCAAACTGGCGCTGGAGTGCCTTGAAAATCTTAACCGCCATCAGCCCCTGCGCGATAAAACCCGGGCATCCCATGCCGCCGCCCTCTTTTCTTCGGATTTTGAGTTGCTGACAGTGGCCGAAGATGTCGGGCGCCACAATGCCTTAGACAAAGCCATCGGCGAGCTGTTTCTAACCCGCCGGCTTGGCAAGGCTTCACTGGCAGTCCTTTCTTCCCGTATCAGCTATGAACTGGTCCAAAAAGCCGCCAGGGCTAAAATTCCAGTTATCTGCGCCATTTCGCGCCCCACTTCCCTGGCTGTTGAACTGGCTACCGGCCTCAACATGACACTGGCCTGCCTGGCCGACGAAACCGGGTTGATAATCTACTGCAACGAGCATCGACTGAAATTATAGCCCGAACGTATAAAAAGGACGTTGCCATGACTCAAATTGACAACACCTCACTTTTGGATTTTTACAACCTGCTGTTAGAGGCTGAACGCGCCGGCGTGAAAGTACTCGGAGAGTTACTCTCGCAAACCGAGGACCGGCATCTTTTGGACCTTTTAAAGAAATTTTTGAGGGATGAAGGCGTCAACTGCCGCATTCTGATCGCCCTGATCCACGATCTCGGAGCCGAGCCCAGCGACAGAACCGGAGATTTCGTCGACAAAGTGCTGGCGCTGGACAGCTTAAAAGAGCAGATCGACCTGCTGATCCGCGGTCAGGAATGGGTGGCGCGAAAAATTAGGGAATCACGCCATCTCTTACCGGCAGGATCACCACAACTGTTCATGGAAGCGATCAAGGTACAGCACGAAGAAAATGTGGACACCCTAAGTATGTATTTTAAGAAGCATCAACAATCTCGGACAATTCTTTAAAGTTAATCAACTGCCGGCGCATCATGATTAAGTCACCCCAAGGCAGTATGAGGCGCATCAGTACCCCAAGTATTCCTTGCGGGTAGCGAACGAGTAATTTTACGATCAAACGACACTTACCATCGCTTTGTGGAATGATAAGATAGCTTACCCCTGTATCACCGAAAAATTTCAGTGCAAATATATCTTTTTTGATGCGAATCGTAACATGTTGATTACGCTTAAATTCAAGCAATTCGAATATTGTCATCACTGTTTGACCAACCGCGAGGTTGTCTAAACCGGGAATCAGCTTTTGGGGACTGCGGCGGCCAAAGTTGTCTATCCAGTCATAGCTGTAGGGTGCGACCCGCATTTGGCAGAGCCATCGAAAAATTATTTCCGGCTCCGATCGAATGCTTATACCCCGGTAGTATGCCTCATCGAAAACTTCTATGAAACGATCACAAGGGAAATCGAGAAGAAGCTCATGAGGCTCTGTCCCCCATATGTGGCTCTTTGACGGCATAACAATATCCTATAACCCATTTAATGCTTCACAAAGGTCCCCTGCCGGTACTCTTCGAACGCAACTCTGAGTTCTTCTTGCGTATTCATTACAATAGGCCCTTGCCAGGCTACGGGCTCCCCAATTGGTTTCCCGGATATGAGCAGAAATCTGACCGGCTCATCTTTTGTACTCATCGAGATATGGCCGCCATCTTCAAAAAGAATAAGCGTCTCATTTCCTAAAAAAGGATCTCGCTGCATATCGAAGTAATTAATGCCTTCAACTTCATATGTGAATGGTTTTTTTTCTTGGCAAAAGCACCCTCTTCCGTTGATTATATAGGCAAAAACAGTGTGCCCTGGTTTCGTTGGGTGGATAAAATCAGTATGTGCCGGCACAGCCACATCAATGTATTCAGGTTCAATGACGATGTCCCGTACGGGACCCGGTGTGTTTCCTACCTGTCCACTGATAACTTTTATTTCTGTTCCGTTATCCAGCTGCACCTTAGGGATTTGACTGGATTTAACATCCCGGTAACGAGGATCCATCATTTTATGCGCGGCAGGAAGATTGGCCCAGAGCTGAAAACCTTCCATTTTACCATCTGAATCTCCTTTAGGCATTTCTTGATGGATAATACCGCTACCTGCCGTCATCCATTGAACGTCTCCCGATGTTATATCCCCCTTGTTTCCCATACTATCCCCGTGCTCAACATCGCCCTGAAGTACATAAGTGATCGTTTCCATGCCGCGGTGCGGATGCCATGGAAAGCCTTTAATGTAATGTTCAGGATTGTCGGAGCGAAAATCATCAAGAAGTAAAAAGGGATCAAATAAAGGGACCTGGCTGAAACCAACGGCTCTTTTGAGATGAACACCGGCACCTTCAATAACCGGCTTGCTCTTTAATACTTTGCGAATTTTTCTTGGTGTTTGCATGGAGAAGTTCTCCTTTCGGCCTCAAAAGCTGGAAGTTAAATGCTTTTAACCACTTAGCGCAAGTTTGATTAGTTCGCCTTCTTAACAAACTTCGTCAGAATTACAATCTGCCGGCCTTCTACACTGCCCTCAATATGCTCAGGGTTATCCGCAACCAGCGAAATTCCGCGTACAACTGTGCCACGCTTAGCCGTAAAGTTAGCCCCTTTTACATTTAAATCCTTGATTAGTGTTACCGTGTCGCCTGCCTCGAGCACTGCGCCGTTGCTGTCGACATGTTTGACTGCATTTTCATCACTTTTCCCTTCGCCCGTTGCTTGCGCCCATGTTTGGGTGCCTTCATCTAAATAAAGCATATCGAGTAAGCCCTGCGGCCAGCCTTCAGTGCTCAGGCGAGTAAGCATACGCCATACCATCACCTGCACCGCTGGTACTTGGCTCCACATGCTATCGTTAAGGCAACGCCAGTGATGAACATCAACTTTTTCCGGATTTTCAATTTGTTCTCGACAAGTTTCACAAGTAAGTGCGCACTCATCAGCACTACCATTTGAACTAGGTGGAACTTCATACACACCCAAGCTCTCTGCTGCGCCACACAATTCACATTTAGATTCGCTACGTGCATGTAATGCTTTTTCTGTACTCATGGTTTACTGTTCCTCAAACTTGGATACGTACATTATGCCGAAAATTGGGCGTCCTATTGTTATTAGCATGAAAAAGAAGACGAACGTTGACTCAACCTTCACATTTTCCTTCATTCTTAAAGCTAACCCTGCTCACCTGACGGTGTGGAGCGGTAGCGGAACACCGGTCAGTGAGAAGCAGAAAAGTTAGGTTTTTGGCTTTATAAAGTTAGATGTTATCTTATAAAATGTAGGCATCTGGCATTTATATACATCGAGCAGGATTCCGGTAACCGTTGCCCCCTTCATCAAGTGTCGTATTAGCTTGTGTCGTAACGGATCAATCTTATCCTTGAAAAGTTGGTTGACTTGCTGTCCCTCGTTAATCCCGGCGCTTCGCGTGGTTCTGCGCAATATACTCGCAACTTCGCGCACTTGGGTGCTTAACTCAAGGAACAGACCAAGTTCCTCTTTTTCTCCAAAAGCTATTGCCATTTTTTCATGGACTTTGGTAGATGTGAGCAGCACAGTCAATTCTCTGCTTAAATACCGATAATCCTCAATTGTAAGATCAAGATCCCTATCTGTGTGCTCTGCATTTTTATAAACATGAAGATTCTGAAGATGGTGACATATTTCATCACCAAAACCAACGACTTCAAGAAGTACTTCGCTCCTAATTTTGAACTTTTCGGAAACGTGCAGAAAAACAACTGCTAATATTGAGGCAATGAGTGCACCGATTAGTACTGAAAAAAGTTGTTCCATAATTTAAAAATTCAAAACCTAAGATAGATTAGACGGCCTAATAGCCGTAGTTAATTACGACAAATAGCTGTTGTAAAATTAATGAAATAACGGTCAGCATAAATTATTTTTTCGAATTTAGATGTTCTGAGTCACAGAATCTGGCCGAGAGTTTTTGACCGGACTTGGAATTCCGGTTTGGGCAACAGCCCGTGGAGACCTGACCCCCCTTTGCCATCTCCCCCCGCGACTATCGTCTCTTTCGGGGCCGTCTGTGCCTTCCCTTCGACTCGTTCTTGAGCGGCAGGCGCGGCTCGCCGCCACCGGGGGGCAAGATAATCTTGTCTTGCGAAGCGACCCATACAAAACGTGACTGCGATTTACTCCCCTTGTAGGCGGGGACCCGGAAACGGCGCACATGGAAGCTGCAACTCATCAAGAGCCGCTCAAATTTCTTGCTCGGCTCAACCGACCACACAGCCAGACACCCCTGTTCGCGAAGCGCGCGGCGACAGGCCCGAATCCCTTCACGACCGTACAGACGGCGGTTCGATGAATCGGTCATCGCGCTGGGACCATTATCGATATCCAGCAGGATCGCATCGAATCTGCCCTTGGAACGTGAGATAAGCTTGACGATATCCCCCGTCTTGAGGTCAACTCGTTCGTCCCCTAGCGGCCGGCCGTTGAGTTCCCCGAAAAACTCACGATTCCATTCGACTACAGCACCCAACAGTTCACCCACCACCACTTGGGCGTGGGGGCTGAGCATATCGAGAGCCTGGCGCAAGGTATAGCCCATACCCAAACCGCCGATGAGTATGCTGGGCGCTTTGCGGCCAGCCAGATGCGCACAACCCAGCCGCGCCAGCTCCAGTTCCGACTCATGTTGTCGGCTGTGCATCAAATCCTGACCGTTGATCATGATAGAAAAATCACGGCCATGCTGATAAAGCACCATCTCGCCGCCGTCCGGTGTCCGGGCTGCAGCTATTCTTACTCTTGGTTTCATGGTGGCATCCTGATGGTGACAAGTGGCAACTGGCAGAGATACCGGAGTCGCGGCCCTCTATCCTTTACACTCAATTTGTGCGACATCGTGTCGCAAATAACGTATTATTCACCGGCTGGTGCGGAGCGCAGCGGAACACCAGCCAGGTGCAAAAAATGATTAGCTACTTATTCGTTTGTCGATTAGATTTGCCGTTTTAGTGCGCTAATCAAGCCTTGAACCCAAGATCCTACAAGGCCATGAAAGGCGAAATTGGGCAAAAGGGGCGTTTTGAAACCGGCATGGTGATTACCATTTATTGTAGGGTAAAAACTTCCCGTTCATGGTAAGGACGACACGATCTCCCTTGGGATTTTCCTCTTTTTCGACATCCAAGGTAAAATCGATAGCACTCATGATGCCGTCACCAAATTTTTCGTGAATAATCGCCTTAAGAGGCATTCCGTAAACCTGCATTATTTCATAAAACCGATAGATCAGCGGATCGGTGGGGACTACAGGTCCTAATCCCTTCAGGGGGCATTCGGTAAGCGCTGCGGCCGCATCAGGGCCAATTCCCAGAGCAGATACAATTTTTTCCGCTTCTTCCTGAGAAGCGCTGACCTGCCGGTAAAAAACAGCCGCAATCCAGACTTCATCTCGTCCCACAACAGTTTCCAAATCAGCAAAACTTAAT
>JABMQM010000438.1 GCA_013203195.1 Desulfobacteraceae bacterium
GCACTAACCTGCAATTTAACCCGGACTGGCCTACCGCGCGCTTCGCTTGCTACCGGCCATCCGGTTAATTGCGCGTTAGGCTTTCCAATATCCAAGTAAGAAAAACGGTGTCAAAGCTTGAATTGTGAATAAAGCCCTCAGGGGTCTGACCGAGATAAAAGATGATTTGACTTACGAAGGGATTGAGACGAGACTGCCACTGGTGGCAGTCTCGGATGCACATACGTTCGAATGAAGACCTGACTTATGAAGGGACTAAAGGGGATTGCAGATTGAGGATTGAAGATTGAAGGGCAAATGAATGTGAGAGAATTGAAGAAACGGACGAAGTAGTTTGCTCACCGCTGTGTTAAACTGGTTTCTATTCTCAACAAGCGGCGACAAGAATTAGAGATATAGATCGGATAGGGCAATTTGTTGATGTTAAATAAAATTTATGATAAAAAGAGATTGATTTTCATATCAGCAAACACTTTTGCTTCGAGACATAAGCCATAAAACATTTAAGTGTATAATAGTTAGGATGGGAGAATTACTATGGAATCAGTAGATCAATTGGCGAAAAAAGCCATAGAACTTAAACCCGTTGAACGTATTCGATTGGTTGAGGCGATCTTATATAGCCTTGATAAGCCCGCTGAACATTTTGAACGGGGTTGGATTGCTGAATCAGAAGCCCGATATGAAGCATATAAACGTGGAGAGCTTGAGGCGATTGATTGGGATGAGATTAAAACGAGGTATAAACGTTGAAGTTTCGAGTTGTCTTCCCTGCAAATATTGAATTGGAAGAAGCCATTAAGTATTATGATCATCAGTTACCCGGGCTGGGTTTTCGTTTTTTCCAAGAGGTGGCCGCTGCCATTGAAAGAATAGAGCTTATGCCGGAAGCATGGACGAAAATAGGTAAACATACACGAAGAAGCCTCTTAAAGGGTTTTCCTTATGCGCTTTTCTATGTGATAGAAACAGAAGAAATTTTAATTACTGCGGTGGCCCACCTTCACAGAGATCCTAAACATTATAGGGATAGAATTATATAGGTATCATTCTCACCTTCGTATATGACCACACGGCGCATCCAACGCGTATCGGCTATCGATGAAAACGCGAAATCTATCGATCCGGATGACGTTCAATATGGCATTGAATCTATCGAAAATCTATCGACTGTTTTGCGGTAACTATCGACGGCAAAATGAGGCTTGACGTATTCTAAAATATATTTGTTTATTACCGAATCAAAGGCGGTGAGGCATAAAGTATGGGGATAAAAAGGATGTCATTAGAATCGTTGGTCTGACTTATGAAGGGATTGAGACTTTTTTTCGGGAAGATCGTCCGAGAAAAAGAAACCGCAGTGCTGGCGCACTGCCTATATACAAGAACTTGTTTTGTCTATGATATGTTGCAATGAAATCTAATCGGCTGTTCTCTGCAAGAGCTTGCGACGTGGGCCACACCTTTCAGCTTTGAACCACAAGCTTCAACTCCGGTTTGGCAGAATACGGTTCCGGCCAATTATCTGGCACTTGAAAAAAGCACCTTTACATTTGGGACGGCATTACATAAAAAGGAGTAGGATTACGGATAACTATGATGCGTTATGGAAGTAAGATGGAGAACCTTATCCCCAAAAACTGTATGAGGTAACGTATGCCGATATACGAATTTTATTGCCGGGACTGTAATACTATATTTAATTTCTTTTCCAGAACCGTTAATACAACCAAAAAGCCCAAGTGCCCAAAATGTAAAGTGCGGACCCTCACCAGAAAGGTTTCCTTGTTTGCATTCACAGGCAAGGCCAAGGAAAATAGTGACCTCGATGATCTGCCTTTTGATGAAAGTAAGATGGAACAGGCTATGCACATGCTGGCCAGCGAGGCTGATAAGGTTAATGAGGACGATCCGAGACAAGCTGCCAATCTTATGCGAAAACTTTCTGGCATGACGGGGCTGAAATTGGGAGAGGGCATGGATGAGGCCTTAAGTCGGATGGAAAAAGGTGAAGATCCCGAGAAGATCGAATCTGAAATGGGTGATCTTCTGGGAGATGAAGATCCATTTTCCCTAACTGGAAAAAGAGGAAAAGCAGCAAAAACAAAACAAAAGCCACTGCATAGAGATGATACGCTCTATGATCTCTGAGCGAAAGCCGATGACACCCCATCTTCGGCGTTGTCAAGGGCTCGCAGTAGCTAACTACGGCTTCACCCTTGACGCCTTGAATCTGGGGCATCCTCGGCTTTCGCTCAATTAGCCGATAATACCCCATCTCCTTTGTTATCAAAGGCTCGCAGTAAACGACTACGACTTCACCCTTGATGCCGCGGATCTGGGGCATCCTCGGCTTTCGCTCAATTAGGGTACTACGGCTTCACCCTGGACGCCTTGAATTTGGGGTACCCTTGACTTTCGTTCAATTGGGGTGAGAGTTTCAATATCTGAACCCTGAACCTTTGAACCCAAATCTTTGATGAAAAATGGAGCGGTTTTACCGGAAAATTCCCCGACGGCTGATATCGTTCGTGAAAATTTATGGGCATATTGCATTGACAAATTGAATTGGTGGAACTATTTTATTTGAAATTCAAGAATTTTGTTAAAAAGGAGAACATTATGGTTGAGGTAACAGAATCAGCTTCAAAACAGATAGCAGAGTATTTTAAGGATAAAGAGATTGCTCCGATACGGATTTTTCTAAACTCGGGTGGCTGAGGTGGTCCTTCGCTGGCAATGGCTCTGGATGAGCCCAAAGAGAGCGATACTGTATATGAGATCGATGGTTTCAAATATATTGTAGACCAGGAATTCATGGAAAAAGTGCAACCCATCAAAGTAGATTTTACAGAGATGGGATTCAAACTCGACTGTGAAACAGATTTCGGAGCAGGGGCAGGTTGCGGCGGTTGTGGCACAGCAAGCACTTGCTAATGATTAGGCAAGTTTGATTCGCATTAAGGGCAGCACGAGATGAGTGCTGCCTTTTTTTATGATGATTCGTAACAGTTCAGCCACTAAGGCATAAAGAAGGGGGGAAATAGGACCGCTATGCTTGAGGAGCGCTACGCTTTAGGATCGCTTCGCTTAAGGGA
>JABMQM010000439.1 GCA_013203195.1 Desulfobacteraceae bacterium
CTGTGGGCTCGAGCGACTTGTCGGGTCGTAGCTCGCAGATCGAAGCCAGAAGCGGGCGAGAGAACCCTAAATACACTACGCTACCAGCATAGCAAAGCTTGGTCCTTCAGCCCAGATGAAGGTCTCAGCCTATTGCCGCAGCCCGGCATCCACATTCTTCCCCGTGGGTTCCGGGGGCAGGCGCGGTTTGAAAAAATAGTTCCGCTGGAGAGATTGGACGACCTTGTCGATATTATTTACCGCTTTTCTGATTTCTTGAATCCCTTGGGATGTCGAGCGGGTAACTTCGGGTATATTCTTGCTCCCCTTTTCGATATCGGCCAGAATGATTTTAAGAGTGCCGACAGCATCTTCAACATCTTTCATGGTTCGTTTGATATCCGGCACGCTTTCTAGAATCCCTTTTTCAATCTCATGCAGCGTCTCCAGGGTCTCCTTCATCTGAGCAGCGGTATCAGGCGTTTTAGCAGAGGCTTCGGAAAGGTTTCCAATGATTTTTCCGACCTCATCGAGGTTGCCGTGGACTTGATCCAAAAGGTCTCTCGATTTTATTAAGCCGCCCACTGTTCCCTTGCCGGCATCGATCTCGTTGGTCATCTTTTCGACCTGTGCCAGCAATGAGGTGAGACTTTTAAATGCCGTAAAAAAAGGACCATGAGGGTCTCGCAGGATTTGAACGATCGATGTAATCTCCTGAGCCGCCATGATAATCATTTTGGCGGTCTTTTCGACCTGAAACTCACCAAGATAATCAGCTATCGATTTTTTCTTATCGGAAGGTATGACTCCGCCTGCTTGAAGCAGGGGTGAATCGTCTTCACCGGGTATGATGGCAATATGCTCGGCACCCAAAACCGTAGGGCTCTGGACAGTGGCTCTGGTGCTCTTTCTGATTCTTGATCCGAATTCGTGTGAAATGCTCAGCTTGATTTTTACCTTGTCCCCTACCAGAAGTATCTTTTTGATTTTACCGATGTTGGTGTTGAACAGCTTTACCGGCGTATTGACTTCCAGGTTATAACTTTGGTCAAAAACAGTATAATAGGTTATATAGGTTTTAAACCAGCCTTTACCCCGGCCGATGACGACCACAGTCGTCAACAGCAGCATTGCAATGCAGATGATAAATATTCCAACAGCTCTTTCTTTTTTATCAAACTTTAATTCCATGATTTATTCAAATTGCAGTCAGACCGGAGCCTTGGCCAACATGCCGTCTGTAATCAGTACCTCTCTATTGGCAAAGGCATCGATAAAGTTTTGATTGTTAGAGAAAAAAACAACTCCATGCCCGGGTTCAAGGGTATCTTTAAGAATTTCGTTAAAAAGACCGAAGCTGTTGTAGCCGAAATAATCTTCCGGGCGCTCAAGGAGCAGAACGTCAAAAGATTTAGTAAGTTCCCGAATGGCAATGGCAATACGCAAATCAATCGGTCGCAATTCACCGGGGCGAATATCGAGCTTATCTTCAATATTAAATATTCTACATAATTTCAAGACTTTTGCATCTATATCCAATGAGAGTGAGTTCTCGAAGTAGGATCTCATTAAAAGCAGGTTTTCCCTTACAGTTTTATTGCTGAGCATAGCGGAGTCCTGCCCGACATAACCGATTTTCTTTTTGAAGGGAAGGAGATTGCGATAGTCTGAAAAATCTATAACTTCACCCATATAGCTGTATGTACCGGTTTGAGGGCCGACCAGCGTTGCCAGGGCTTTTAGAAAAATGTAAGCGTCATCCGCCGCAGCGGCCCTGATGGCACAAGCATCGCCCTTCGCCAGGGTAAAATAGATGTCTTTAAGAGAGTTTCCAAACCCTTCGACGACAAGACTGTAATTAGAAAGTTCTATCAGATACACGTTGCTTCCTACAAATAAAAAATAGCGGATATAATAATGTTAAATATCAGGCAGAAGATAATGCTCTCAATGGCTGCTTTGGAAGTTCCTACCGGAATCTCCGTAATATTTTTCTTGATATTGAATCCGTGGTTCAGGCTTGTAACGGTAATAATGACCCCAAAGCAGAGGGCTTTGACAATGCCTACCGCAATATCGGCTGCAGTGATGGCCTTGCCGATCTGATCAAGAAAGTTTCCCATGGGAATGTTGGTTATGAGCCACACCAAACCATACCCGCCGATAATAGACACCAGATCAAATACAATAAAAAGACAGCATACCGCCGCAGTTATTCCGACCATCCTGGGAAGGCAGACGATCCACATGGGGTCAAGACCGGCCATTTCAAAAGCTTTGATTTCATTGAAAACATTCATGTAACCGATCTCGATAGTGACGGCTGTGGCAGATCTTAAGATAACCAGGAAGGCTGTAACGATGGGGCCGAGTTCCCGCACTATCAAAATAACGGTGGTCTTGCCTAAGTCGTAATGCCCTGCATATTTGGCAAATTGTACAATAAGTATACTTCCGATCAGCAGGGCAATCGGAATAATGATCGGAAGCGCTTCCACGCATGTGAAATATATCTGTTCCAGCACCACCCTTCTGACAATCACTCTGCCGGTTTGCGGTCTTTTGAAAATCAGCATGAAGATTCGATAAGTTAAGGCGCACAAGTCTAGCACGTGATTGACAGATTTTATGGTTTTTCGGCCTATGCTCCCTAAAATTTGTTCCATATGAAATTTTACAATATACAAAATACAAAGGTCAACCTAATTGGCGCTGCTACTTTGGCGAAGTCTGCTGGCATTGTGTGTGTTGCTTGCAATATATGCCGACATACCAGCTTTTACCATTTAAGCGGCAATGTGACTTTGATACTGTCTGTAATACGCTGCAAATATAATATAAAACAATGTTTATGCTCGACTTTTCGTGATTATTTGGCTTGTCATTTTAAATTTAGTGTGGCATATTTGTATGAATTGAAATAAATAATAATTATATTCATGCCTTTCAATCTTTTCACATAAGGAAAAATCCGAATCATGAAAAAAATCGTTTTCTATGTAATGATAGTCTTTTTCCTTGCCCCGGCCGGCCTGCAGGCCGGCAAAACGGTTACGGCCAAAGGGTTGAGTTTTTTTGAACCCGGCAGAGAATTAATCGCCCGTGAAAAAGCTTTAGATGAGGCCAAACGCTCGGCCGTCGAAAAAGCCATTGGCACTACCATTGAGTCCAGAACTGCCGTAGAAGATTTTCAAGTGGTCAAAGATCAGATAATGAGCCGTTCGGCCGGGTATCTTAAGGATATCAAAATTATTGAGGAAAACAAAACGGATCTGGGCACTTACGAAATCACGATCCAGGCAGAAGTTGAAATTCCGGACCTTGTCGACGATTTAGACCGATTCAAAAAAATTCTAAAATGGCAGAAAAACCCGCGCATAAGCGTTGTTGTCGACCCGGGCTTGAAGACCGACTACCTGCCCACCGCCAAAAAGACGGCCAACCAGCTTATCGAGCGCTTAAAACATGACGGCTTTAAAGTTTTCAAATATTCAAAAGATAGTAAAAATCAGATGGGTCTTTTGGTCGGACTTAGTTTGGAACTTTCCACCCGCAAGACCACATTTCAGGATCTTGACCTTACCCTGAATGAGATCAGCCTCAGCACTAATATTTACCGTCCCGGGGATGAAGAAATTCTGGCCACCGCCAGTGCGGTGAAGTCCATGCCCGGAGAAAACAAACTTCAGGTTCTGGACAAAGGTGCACAATTCTGTATCGATAAAATTTGGGGCCAACTGCGCAAGAAACTTTCCAGGCTCTGGGAAAAGGAATTGTACAGCCAAAGAGATATCTCTCTAATCGTGAAAAAAGTCGCATCACATGCCGAAGCCGAGGATATCGGCCTGATTTTCAAATCTGATGTCAGCGGCATCGTGGACGCCCAATTAATCAGTTTTCGCAAAAAAAAGGCTGAATATAGCTTAAAGTATCGTGGCTGGCCCGAACAGCTGTTAAATGAAATCCAGATGGCCTATTTTAAAAACAAATATTTTGAGCCGAAGCTGGAAGCCATTCAAGGAAATCAAATCACGATAACAAAATAATATCAATTTTCGCTATAGGAGACAAGAGATGAACAGAAAGATGAATTTTAACATAGGGCTTTCCATTTTGTTAGCGGTTTTTCTTTTTGCCTGTGTTACACCAGGGAAAAAACATTATGATACCGGCATGCAGCTTAGCTCAGCCGGCAAATACAAGGAGGCCATCGCCTATCTGCAGCAGGCCATCGAAAAAGAGCCGAATAACAAAGAATACCAAAAGGCGCTTGC
Organism: Desulfobacteraceae bacterium; assembly: GCA_013203195.1. Lineage (GTDB taxonomy): Bacteria > Desulfobacterota > Desulfobacteria > Desulfobacterales > UBA11574 > Desulfatibia_A. The sequence continues at coordinate 4,254 of JABMQM010000439.1, forward strand.
TGATATTAAGACAAATTTGATTGCCGGTTATGTGGGCGAGGGTTCTGAAGCACTTGGTTCCGAATCCCCGGTTACCATAGGAGTCATAAACAGGGCCAAGGACAAGCTTGCTAAAGCCCAGGAGATTGATCCCGAACACGCTGATGTCAAAAATCTGGCGGCAAGGATTGCAAAGGAGCAAGATGCGCTGCTGTCCGAAGTGAAAGCGCTCTATACCGGCGCCAAACAACAGATGGGCGCCGGGGATTGGATCAAGGCTTATTTTAACTTGCGGCAAATTCAAAGCCGCTTTCCCAATTACGAAGACTCGTCCCAACTTTTAAGGCAAGCTGCCGACCAAGGATCCCAGATTTCTTTTCAGCAGGCCAAAGAGTTGTTTGACCAGGAAGATTTTGCGGGGGCCGTGGAACATCTTCGCAAGACCCTGGCTTTAAAATCGGATCACGGACCCGCGCGAGAGCTTATGCACCTGGCCCAGGAACGCAACAATAAAGACTATTTTATCCAGCAGGCCCGGGAAGCGGTGATGGCTCAAAAATGGGACCGGGCCGTCAAAACTTATGAA
>JABMQM010000440.1 GCA_013203195.1 Desulfobacteraceae bacterium
CTCGAATCCTCGGACCCTTGACTCCTTAGGATCACTCCACCTCTTTTGGAGATGATCCTAATTTAAGCGTTCGGCAAAAAAATGGTAAAAGTGGTGCCCTGGTCGGGCCGGCTTTCAACTTTTATCTCGCCTTGGTGGGCCTCAATAATGTTGTGGACAATCGCCAGTCCAAGGCCCGTACCGGCTGCTTTGGTGGTAAAATATAGATCAAAAATGTGAGCCAGATCATCTTTGCTGATGCCGGCACCGCTATCGGAGATCCGGATTTCCACCCCTTCTTTATCGGCGTTCACTGCAAGCCCAACGGAAAGGGTTCCGCCGCTATCCATCGATTCGATGGCATTGAGATAAAGGTTCAAAAGAACCTGGCTGATTCTGTCGGGATCAATATAGACTTCATCAATTTCAGGTGCAAGTGTAGTTTGAATTGTTACGTTTGCCCCTGAAGCTTGATTTGCTATGAGTTCAATAGAGTTTTCTAAATAGCTTCTGATTTGAATCGGTTTTCTTGCAATTGTAATCGGACGGGCAAACTCATGCAGCTCGCCGACAACCCGGTTTAAGCGATCTACTTCCTGAATCATCAGGCTTGAAATATGCTGATCTTCAGGTATGTCATGATATCTTTCCTTGAAATAGGTGGCAAATCCTTTAATTGAACTTAACGGATTGCGGATTTCATGGGCAACACCGGCTGCCAGCTTGCCCACGGATGCCAGGCGCTGGCTTCTGGCAATCTCCTTTCTCAAAGCACGCACTTCGCTGAGATCTTTAAACAACAGAACATACCCAAGAAACGTCTCGCTCTCATCATAAAGTAAGGTGGCGCCGACTTCCAGGGGAATTTTTTTGCCATTTTTGACGATGCAGTCGATCTCCTTTTCAACAATCCCTTTTTCCAAATCGGGGTTGTTGAGCAGTTGCCAGAGCTCCGCCGGGAGAACTTGCTCGGCATCCTCTCCGATGGTTTCACGCAATGAAAGCTGCATAACCGCTGCAGCCACATTATTGAAAGAAGTGACCTTTTTCTTGTCGTCTAATACCAGCAGGCCGATGGGCATGTTCTCGACGACATTATCGGAAAAAGCTTTAATCCTGGAGAGGGACGTTTTTGTAGCACGATAGCTCTGGGCTAAAAAAAGCAAAATAATGCCGGTAAATCCGATAAACAGCAATATCAGACCCATGACAACCGCATGTTTGGTGTCGGATTTAATGGCCTCGTCAATCGTACTCATATCCAGACCCACAAAAATAATTAATTCCGACGGAGTTATGGATATGCGGGAGTTACCGCTTTGTTCAATCCACAATTGCATCATCATGTGGCCGCGACGCATACCCAAAGGTCCGCCGGCAGGTGCAAGCCTTCGAAAAACTTCAAATATTTTTTTGTTGCCGGGCTTTGATAAAAGGCGCCACTGCACCGACTTAAAGCTCGTAGTTTTTAGATCCAAGCCTTTGCCGTAGATTTTACCGATATGTGAAGGGTTGTTGTGTACCATGACGACCCCATTGATATCGGTGACAAGCAGATGCAGAATGTCAGGTTGCTGAGCCGTCTCGGTAAGCAGCTTTTGAAGCTGGAGTCCGCTCCATTGCATTCCCATGCCTGTACGGGCGCCGGCCTCAAAAGACCTTATCAAAGCCGCGCCTTTTTCCAGCAAGAAGTGAATGCTGTTTTCCTTCTGGCGGTTTATACTTTGGATGGTCATAAATGCAAATATCGGGAAAAGCACCGCCACAGCGCCGATAAATATCCAAGCCGGCACTCCGGTCCAGAGTCTTTTATGGAAGGTTTTGAGGGTCATGGTGCTTTTAATTGCAATATCAATGCCATGAAAAATAAATCGCAAAACCGGCAAATCGATTGGTTTTGCACTTAAAGCAATGGATATTTTTTACCCATTTTGGACAGTCTGTTCTGCAGGCCTGGATACTTAGTATCCACCATTTGGTTTTTGGGAGCAAGAACATTTTTCATTATTGTATCATTCGGTCAATCCGGTCAGGGCTAAGAGTCGGTGATTTTTTTGTTAAATGGCAGTAAATTTGTTAATCTGCTGATAAAATTATATGTAACCCTGAACGGGGAACTCTAAACTTGATTTGACAGAATCGTAAGGCGGGTCAATACATCACTTGACAGTTCAATCTTTAAAATTTGATATTACAACCAATTGAAACGTTATCAAAATGGAAGATATAGCAGCAATATGCAATCAGGGCCAAGCTTGGATCTGGTCAGACATATCACAGGTTTTTTGTACGGCCGATACTCTGAGGGTCTGCAG
>JABMQM010000441.1 GCA_013203195.1 Desulfobacteraceae bacterium
CGACTTCTACCGTGTCAGGGTAGCGCTCTCCCCCTGAGCTACGTGCCTGCAATTTGAAAATCTGTTAACACCTCTTTATCAAGCTGTCAAGCAAAATGCCTTAACTCACCTATGCAATAAAATTTTTTGAAGAATTATAATTTTATAAAAATATCAAATTGTTATTGAAAGGCTGCAAGGAAATTAGAAACTGGCAATTCGTCCTCTTAATTGCAACAATGTGATAAAAATGTTAACGTTGCCAGAAGTCTTTTCTTGGAAGAAGGAAATTATCATGAGGTTTGCGGCGGTTATAACCCTGCTCTCGGTTTTGATTCTGGCGGCTTGTGCGTCCCCCTATAAAGCTCCGGATCTGGGCGGTTTGTACAACAGTCTGGTTCAGAATGAGAGCCCCTACCGCAATCCGGTAATTCTTATCCCGGGACTACTCGGCTCCAAACTGATTGATCAGCAAACCGGTGAGGTTGCCTGGGGTACCTTCGGCGTGGGGAATCTAAGCTCCGGAACAGCTTCGGGTACCGCCGGCATTGCACTTCCCATGAGCAAGGGGCAAAAGTTGAGCGCTTTGCGGGATAACCTTGTCCCGGCAGGTGCTCTTGACCGGGTAGTTGTTAATTTTTTGGGATACCCGTTGCAGCAAAATACCTATGCACACATTCTGGGTGTGCTGGGCATCGGCGGGTATCGTGACCAGAACCTTGCTGAAGCCGGTGTCATCGATTATGGCAACCGCCATTTTACCTGCTTTCAATTTGATTATGATTGGCGGCGTGATTTAGTTGAAAGCGCCGGGGTGCTCGACCGGTTTATTAAGGAAAAGCGCCGGTACGTCCAGCAAGAAATTGAAAAGCGGTTCGGAATTAAAAACCATAATGTTAAATTTGACATTGTGGCCCATTCCATGGGCGGTCTCGTGGCCCGGTACTACCTGCGCTACGGTGCTAATGACCTTGGTTCAGACGGCAGCCTGCCTAAGCTTACATGGGACGGCAGCAGGCATGTGGAGCACCTGGTTCTCATCGGCACACCGAATGCGGGCTCGATTGATACCCTGATGAGTCTGTTCAACGGATATCGTCCCGCCTTTTTACTGCCGCATTATCCTCCGGCAGTGCTGGGTACTATGCCGTCAACATATCAGATCCTTCCTCGAAGCCGCCACCACCCGCTTGTGGATGAAAAAAGGAGCCCTGTATCTGATATATTTGCTGCCGAACTATGGATAGAGAAGCGCTGGGGCCTGGCCGACCCCGGGCAGGATCACATACTTAAAATCCTGCTGCCGGGGGTCAGCAGCCCTGAAAAGCGCCGGCAGATTGCCCTGGACCACTTACGCAAATCCCTGCATCGCGCCAAACAGTTTGCCGCGGCCCTGGACGTTCCGGCCCAGCCGCCGGAATCTCTTCATTTCTTCCTGGTAGCCGGAGACTCCGAGAATACGAATAAAACCGTTCAGTTTGATTCAGGGGGAAGGTTGACAATCATAGAGCAAGGTCCCGGCGACGGAGTGGTGCTGCGAAAAAGTGCTCTCATGGACGAACGCCGGGAAGATAACTTGACCTCCCGGCTGATCTCTCCGATAAAATGGAGTCAGGTGCTTTTTTTGTTTTCAGATCACCTCGGCCTTACACGGAATCCGGCGTTTACAGACAACCTTTTATATTTTCTAATGGAGAGCCAGAGAGATTAGTCTTAATTTCTTTTGTAAGGATTTGAAAATTTATACGACAAAAAAGAAAAATATTGCTTATATTTGACAAAATAGGCCTAAAGAAAGGATAAACTTAAAATGGAAACATATTACAAACCGGAAGACTTGCTGAAATTTGAGGAAATCGGAAAAGAAGTTCCCGAGCTGGCTAAAAAGTTTTTTGAGTATTACGGTGCCGTGTTTGCCGAAGGCGAACTCACGGAAAGAGAGAAAGCGCTTATTGCCCTGGCCGTGGCGCATGCTGTACAGTGCCCCTATTGTATTGATGCCTATACGCAGGCCTGCCTCGAAAAGGGCTCCAATGCGGCCGAGATGACCGAAGCGATCCATGTTGTAACAGCCATACGTGGCGGTGCATCGCTTGTGCACGGCATTCAGATGCGCAATATTGCTGCTAAGTTGTCCATGTAAAACATTCGGAGTAAAAATGTATAGCGCGCAAGTATCACATGAAGAGATAGATGTTTTATCGCCGGAACCCATTACTTTAATGCCTTTCAGTCTGGCCCTCTCGCGTCACGGGCTTAAGTTGAACCGTGTAACAACCCATACCTTACAGGTTAATGTGGGTTTCTTGTGCAACCAGACCTGCCGGCATTGCCATTTGAGCGCCGGTCCCGGCCGGAAGGAGAACATGGAATTGGGGATCGTAAACGAAGTGGTGTCATATGCCCGGCGCAGCTGTTTTGAAACCATAGACATCACCGGCGGAGCCCCGGAAATGAACCCCGGCATTGGTGCGCTGATTGAAGGCGTGTTCCCTCTGGCGCCCAGGATTATGCTGCGCTCGAATCTGTCGGTCTTAAATGACGGTAAAAAAGATCAATTGCTAAAGATGTTGAAAGCATACCGGGTTGTCGTCGTGGCGTCTTTTCCATCTTTAAATGAATTCCAGTCCGACTCACAGCGGGGCGACGGGATCTTTCAAAAAAGTATCGATGCCCTCAGAAAGTTGAACGCCATGGGGTACGGGCACGACGGGTCCGGCCTGGAACTCAACCTGGTATCCAATCCTACGGGGGCCTTTGTGCCCCCCTCACAGGCCGAGGCCGAAAAGAGGTTTCGCAAAATTTTAAAGGAAAAATGGGGTGTTGTCTTCAACAACCTTTTTAACTTTGCCAATACGCCCCTGGGAAGGTTCCGTCAGTGGCTTGTTAAATCAGGCAACTTTACCGCATATATGGAGAAACTCTCCGCCAGTTTCAACCCTTGCGCTGTTGAAGGTTTGATGTGCCGCAGCCTGGTATCAGTCGCCTGGGACGGGTACCTTTACGATTGTGATTTCAATCTTGCCGGAGGTCTTTTCATGGGAGGGCGCAAAATGCATGTATCTGAAATGCCGGGCCCTCCGGAGCCGGACAGCCATATCGCTACAGGGGATCACTGCTATACCTGCACCGCAGGAGCGGGATTTACCTGAGGCGGTTCTATCAATACCTGAGTTCAGGTTTAACCCGCATTTTTGAAGCTTCCAGTGAGATATAATTGTAGAAAGGGAATAATCGTGCCGGAAAATAGTAAGATTGTCATTACTTCCAATGCAGAGCGGTTGGCGGAAAAGGGCGCAGAATTGATGTATAATACCGCCAAAGAAGCCATTGCCCGTAAGGACAGCTTTGCTGTAGCCGTTTCCGGAGGATCCACACCAAGGGCCATGCACAGGCTCTTGTCTCAAGAACCTTATCGTTCGGACATGCCCTGGCAGAAAACTTATTTTTTCTGGGTGGACGAGCGTATGGTGCCCTTTGATCATCCTGACAGCAATTACGGTGCGGCCCAAAAGGATCTTATGAGCATGATCACGATACCTGCAGATCAGGTCTACCCTATGCCCGCAATGATGCGTCCTGAAGAGGGTGCCGACCTGTATCAGGCCAAACTCAAAACCTTTTTCCAAGGTTTGGGAAGCCTTGATCCGGTCTTTGACCTGATAATTTTAGGGATTGGTACAGACGGACATACCGCCTCCCTGTTCCCCGGTCAGCCTTCGAGTCAGGAGCCGGATCGCTGGGTTCTGAGTGTGAAGGGGGGGCAACCGGATGTTTTTCGACTTACACTTACTTATGCTGTTTTAAACAGTGCAAGGCACATCCTGTTTCTGGTTTCCGGCGATGCCAAGGCCGCGGTAGTTAAAACCCTGATAGAAGATCGTCACGCACAGTTGCCGGCTGCAAAAATTCAGCCTCTAAACGGGAAAATAACATGGCTTTTGGACCAGAAAGCCGCGTCCCTGCTAAAAGAAGAAACAATTGCCTCTATCACCCTAATTGAGTTAAAACACAATTAGGGAGGGGCCAGGGATCGGGGATCAGGGGCAGCAAATGAGTTTTGCTTTATGAGTTATATCTCATTTAGAC
>JABMQM010000442.1 GCA_013203195.1 Desulfobacteraceae bacterium
ACCAAACCAATGGAACCAATTTAACAAATTAAACTGAATCTTTAAGGTTTATAATCCATACTCCTTCTTTGAGTCTTTGTGCCTTCGTGGCTGAACTGTTACGGATAATCTTGAGGACTGAGATTTCCAAATCGAGTATAGGAATCCCAAAATTTTAACGGCGCAAATCCTGTAGGTCCGTTGCGCTGTTTAGCGATAATGATCTCTGCCGTACCCTTTTTAGGGTTATTTTCATCCTTGTTATACAGTTCGTCTCTGTAGATGAAAGCAACCACATCGGCATCCTGTTCAAGAGCCCCGGATTCCCGCAAGTCCGAAAGCTGTGGTCGTTTGTCACTGCGTTTTTCCAACTCCCTGTTCAACTGGGATAGTGCTACTACCGGGAGAGAAAGTTCTTTGGCCAGGGCTTTTAATGATCTGGATATTTCCGAAATTTCAAGGTCTCTGCGCTCGGCTGAAGCAGGACCCTTCATGAGCTGGATGTAGTCGACGATGACCATGCCAATGTTTTGATCCATTTTCAACCTGCGTGACTTGGTTCTGATTTCCAGGGCCGTAATATTGGGGGAATCGTCAATAAAGATTGGTGCTTCAGACAGTATACCGGCGGCATCAGTAATTTTCATCCAGTCGTTCTGAGATATAAAGCCCCTTCTCATCTTGGATGAATCGATTTGAGCCTCGCTGCTGAGCATGCGCATGGAAAGCTGTTCCTTGGACATCTCCAGCGAGAATAAGGCAACCGGAACATTGGTATCAACAGCGGCGTGTTTGGCAATATTGAGGGCCAAAGCTGTTTTCCCCATGCCCGGGCGCCCGGCAAGAATGATGAGATCTGATTGCTGGAATCCTGCGGTCAACTCGTCAATTTTAGTAAAACCGGTGGCAACGCCGGTAACCAGGGCTTTGCTTCCCTGACGTTCTTCAAGGGCGTCAATATTGCCTTCAATAATTTTTCCGATATGGTAAAATGACGGTTTGATCTTGTTTTCCGAAATTTCAAAAATAGAGCTCTCAGCAAAGTCAATAATGTTGTCGACATCATCGCTGTCTTCAAAGCAGCGCCTGGCAATTTTATTCGATTTTTCAATCAAACGTCTCAAACAGGCCTTGTCGTGGACGATTTTGGCATAATGCTGAGCATTTACAGCAAGCGGGACGGTATCTACAAGTCTGGCAAGATAAGTCGCTCCGCCAATTTCTTCGAGACGGTTCTGTGCTCTTAAAATATTGGACAGGGTCACAAGGTCGACAGGCTCGCTTTTGCTAAAGAGTTGGGCGACAGCGGCAAAGATTTTTTGGTGAGCTGATTTATAAAAATCCTCAGGGGTAAGGACTTCAAGCACGTCCAGCAGTGTATCGTTGTCGATCAGGACGGCACTGAGGATAGATTCCTCGGCCTCAAGGTTCTGGGGTGGAAGATTGGCCATTGGAATTTTATACTTCGGGCATTACTTCAACGATAATTTCGGGTTCAACTTCCTTGTAAACGCGGATCGGTACTTTAAAAGTCCCGATGGCTTTAATCGGTTCGTGCAGCAAAACCATCCTTTTATTGATTTTAATGTCCTGGCTTGCCAGTGCATCGACAATATCCCGGGTGGATATCGAGCCATAAAGGCGGTCCTCTTCACTAACTTTAGCATTGATTCTACATACGACACCTTCAAGTCTTTTGGCCATTTCTTCGGCCAACCCTTTTTCTTTGACAATTTGCAATTCGAATTTGGCTTTTTCCTGCTCCAGCATTTTTCGGTTTTGCGGCGTAGCCGGCACAGCTTTTTTCTGGGGCATAAGAAAATTGCGGGCATAACCGGCGGCTACGGTTACTTCACTACCGATGATACCTAACGATTCAATGGTTTCTGTTAAAATCACTTTCATTATTGTCCTCCTCTAAAGAACATTCCAAACTTAGGCAAATTAACCCTGATGATCTCGTAAAAAGTCACGCATTCAACCACAGATGGCTAGTTTTCTTTGTTTATCTTTAATTTCCTAAAATCCAGCCACATATCAAATATTCCAAATCCAATAACAATCAGCAGTACCACCTGCTGTAGGGCGATCAGGCTGTATGCAAACAATCTGAGCATCCGCGGGAATTGTTTTTTTTCAAAATAAAATGATACAATGGCTATACCCTGGAAAAAATAAATGGTCATCAGGATAAGCAGTCCGTTTAAACCCACGACCTTAAAGCTTTTATGGGGCAGAAACAGCAAAACGCCTGACCCAATCAGGCCCCAAATTAGAAATTCAGGCGCTTTCCATAAGTTCAGAGTGCCAAACGCGGGGTAAAAAAGCTTCCTGCTTTTTAGCATCGGCTTTGCAAGCAGCAGACAGGCCCAAGATACAAAAAAGGTTGATGCTGTCACAACTGCAGGTATGATTCGTATCAGCACATACTGAATATTTTCCATTGAAGCCGAAATCTTGTCAATGGTTTCTTCTGAAACTCCCATATTTTCGTATAGTGATAAGGTAAGCTCCAGGTTTTTGGCAACATATTCCGATACAAGGACGCCAATCCCGATATTGGCGATCTGACTGTAAAAGAGCAGGCAAGCAATCCCTGTAAGCAATACGGAACTGCAAGCATACAGCATAGTTTTTTCAACGGAAAGGTCCATCTCAAAAAGTTCACTTAAGATATAACCGATCAGCAGCAGTTCAAAAAAGAACAGGATGTCGATGGATATTCCGCCAAGTGCGACAACCATTAGAATGGTTGCCAGAACAGGTATTATAGCCCCGGTGATTCTCCCGAGTTTCGATCGATAGAAAAGCGTCGGCAAGGGGATAAGAAGTGCAGAGATAAAACCGATTATCGGCATGTAAACAGAAACAGCAAAGATAATGGTTGTGATTGTAATACCACTTAGAATATCTTTGGAGCTATCCCCTTGACCCATTTGAGGCACTACCCACATCTCTTTTAAAGTGGCCTATAGTTTGTTCATCTATAATTCAAGGTGCCCACGTAAGGCAAAAGGGCAATGGTGCGGGCACGCTTAATCGCTTGTGTCAAAGACCGCTGATGTTTTGCACAAGTTCCGGAAATGCGTCTGGGTATAATCTTTCCACGTTCAGTTGTAAAATGCCGGAGAGATTTTACATCTTTGTAATTGATAACCATGCTGGTATCAGCACAAAAACGGCATATTTTGCGGCGATGAAAAACTCTTTTCTTTCTGTTGCCCTCGTTGCTTCGTCTTGTGGGCCTGTATGCGGCCATACTATAACTCCTCTTGATTGCTTTCCGGTTGAATTGTTTCGCTGTTTTCCATACCAGATTCCATGACCTCAACCGTCTTTTGCTCGGTATCAGCTTCCTCGGTTTGATCAGGCTGGTCTTTTTCGGTTTCCGGCTGGTCTTTTTCGGTTTCAGCCCTGGCTAATTCTGCTTGCAGACTTTCAAGGTCAACATCCTCTTCGAGTAAGACCGTCATGTATTTTAATACCCGATCATCAATACGGAAAAAGCGTTCAATTTCGTTTACAAGAGGTCCTGTCCCGCAGTAGTCCAGTCGAACATAATAACCACGTTTTTTTTTCTTGATCTCATAGGCAAGATTTTGGGTTCCCCATTCTTCAACCATAACCAGGAAACCGTCCAACTGAGGAAACAGGGGTTTTAATCTTTCAAAAAGGGGTGAGCGTTCTTCATCTGAAAGGTCAGGATCGACTATAAAGATGGTCTCGTATCTTCTCATGCAACCTCCTTGTGGATATAAAGCTCCGATAGTGAGCCGGAGCAAGGATCGTTATTCTGTCTTTATTTGAAAACTTCTAACTAACACCATAAGAAACTTAGTGTCAAGATTATTTTGTTTAACAAAAAAAGGGGCAGCTTTTACCAATACAAGCTATCCCCGACTTTTCGGATCTGGTGGGCCGTGTTGGAATCGAACCAACAACCTACTGATTAAGAGTTAGTTGGGGCAGTTAATAAAATCAGCTACTTATAACAAATTGGGTGCAAATTGGGTGCAAAACGCCTCCGCTAATATCTGAATTTTTTCATTTCTTCGACCAGGTTTTTTTGTAAAATCTTGGTATAAATTCTGGTTGTTTTGATATCCGCGTGCCCCATAATTTCCTGGACTATATGCAATGATATCCCGTTGGCCAGCATTTGAGTCGCTGCCGTATGACGCATCTTGTGGAAACTTACGTTCTTTATTCCACACGTTCTGACGATTTTCTTGAATTTATGGGTGTATGTGCAAAGGCTCCATTGAACAAAAACCGGTCCAACATCCTGCCTTGATCCCATGGCCTTTATTGCAGCAGGCAATAAAGGAACTGTTCGTTCCTTGTCACCTTTACCGATCAGTCGGGCTACTGTCTTGTAAATGTTCTGCCATTTAAGGTTTTTAATTTCTTCACGCCTTGCACCCGTCCATAACGCAAATCGGATTATACGCCACATTTCCGGCTCATG
>JABMQM010000443.1 GCA_013203195.1 Desulfobacteraceae bacterium
TAATAAAGAATTTGTCTAACGTCAACTAAAGCTACAAACCCGACCCGGACAAGCCAAAAAAATACCACCAAGGCACAAATATCAGTGATCAGCTATCGGTTATCAGTAATCAGTTTTCTTTACTGATCACTTCTCACTGATGACTGCTCACTCTTGATTGGCTTGGTGTCTTGGTGGCAATAAAAAAATGCCGCTACCCAGACGGAGTTTTACAATTCGGTATATCCCTCCTTGAGCAGCAGGGCATGGTACCAGACTGAAAACTCGAACATGCCTCTGTACCTGTCATCGTCATTGATGATACCCAGGCAAAGATCAAAGACACCACGCCCATATTCATTGCTGTAGTCTTCCGAGGTTCTGGTGTGCAAAAACTCGCGCACAAGCGTTTGGCTCGTACGCTTGGTTTTATCTTTGCGAATATCAATGGGGTCTTTGGGCTCTTGAAACGGGTTCCATTCTTTATACCCTTTTTTAAGGATATGCTTCTGGAGCCGTGGTGACATGCTGTCGAAAATGGCCTTTTTTCTCATTTCCTGTTCTTCCGGAGTGATTTCAGTCATCAACAGGCCCTCTCTTGTCTGCACATTGGCCCGGTTTGGTTATCCCTAGATATTCCGCGTCGTAAACCGTAATAAGTGCCATGGAGACCGGTACCAGCATATCCGCCATTTGTGCATGTTTGGTTTTTATGCCGGCGACCAGTTTCTGAGCAATTGTAAAAAGTTTCCCCTGGATTGTATCCAGGTTAACCGTCGGATACGGTTTGCCCTCTTCGAAGCCTGATTGCCCGCAAGTATGACCGACGCCACCGATGGACGTGGGGATCCCGTAAAGCCTGCACGTAATGGGCCGATCTTCATATAGGTCACACACGTCCTTGGCGTTCAGCAGGGGGCAGCGACAGCGTTCCGCAGCCAACTCCACCAGGATCTCAACTTCTTTTTTCCCGGCCTGCATTTCCTGATATGCTTTTCTTTTAATCATATACACTTTACGGTCGGCCCGATTCGCTTTTTCAATCAGCTGTTCCCGTTCCTTGCCCTGAAATTTTTGGTTGAACTTGTGGTTGAGATAAAGCGCTTCGACCAGGGTAAGGTCAAAAAGGGCGTGGCAGCAGTCGGCACATTTGATTTCACATGTAACCTCTTTAGGATGCTCTTTTTTCACACGCTCAAAAACGTCGTCCGCCATCTTTGCAACTGCTTGGTATTGCTCGAAATGTAGCGCAAGGTCTATTTCCATCATTAATCCTCTCGTTTAATTTTTTATAAATGTTTCACGTGAAACATAAAGTTGCTGGTCGTGATGAACTCGTATTTTTACGAATTCATCAAGGCTTATTTTCCGATGCAGAACCGGCTGAAAATTTGATCGATGACATCTTCGCGTGTGGTAAGCCCAACAATTTCACCTAAGGCGTCGATCGCTTCCTGGACATCGATGGCGACCAGTTCAAAGGGTGTCTTGTTTTTGATAGCTTCTACCGCGGAAGTCGCCAGCTGCAAGCAGCGTTCCAGGGCAATTTTATGCCGCAAATTAGGAATGGTCACATTTTCGGGTTCGAGCGGAAAGTCACCCATAGAAATTTTTGCGATTAAGTCCTTAAGCGCGCCGAGCCCTTCTCCGTAAAGCGCCGATATCTTGATGGCCGGTGTTTGCGCCCATGTATCAGGAATATCGGGTCCGGCACCCTTGTCAACGAGGTCGATTTTATTAACAACAATAATCGACCGCTTGTTATGGATGGTCTCATAGATTCTATAATCTTCACGGGCCAAGGGCTCGCCGGCGTCAATCATAAAAAGAACCAGGTCTGATCTGTTAATATATTCCTCTGTTTTTTGGATGCCGATAACCTCGACCGGATCATCGGTTTCGTGGAGACCGGCGGTGTCAGCCACAACAACCGGTATGCCACGAATATTTAAGGTTTCTTCGATTAAATCCCTGGTGGTGCCGGGTATGGGCGAGACAATGACACGGTCGTTTTGTAGCAGTCTGTTCATCAGGCTAGATTTGCCGACATTCGGTTTGCCGACCACCGCCATTTTTATACCATCTCTTAAAATGTGGGCATTGTCATATTGCCGTATCAATACTTTTAAAGGCTCTATAGCCTTGTTGGCAATAACCGCAACAGCCTTCCCGTCCTTGATGATATCTTCAACATCCTCGGGAAAGTCAATGACCGCTTCGATTTCAGTCAGAATGTCTAACAGAATGTCCCGGATCGCTTCAACTTTTTGTTTCAGATCGCCCCGCATTTGTGAAGCTGCAATTTCCAGCGCCTTGTCTGTCCGGGAATTGATAATATCGATAACCGCTTCGGCCTGGGTCAGGTCGATGCGTCCGCTTAAATAGGCTCGTTTGGTAAACTCGCCCGGTTCAGCCAGGCGGGCGCCCTGCTTTAACACCAATGCAAGCGTCGCGGCAAGCACTACACGCCCGGAATGGGTATTTATTTCGACAACATCCTCCCTGGTATAGCTATGGGGTGCCGGCATCGCCGCAAGCAGCACTTCGTCCAGAACCCTTCCGTTGTCCGGGTCTACAATATGTCCATGATAAAGGCGGTGTGAGTGCAAGGCGGCAACAAGGTGCGCATCTGTTGTTCGCCAACTATCAGGAGTGTTGCCTGTCTTTTGAAAGATAGCTTCGGCAATTGACAGGGCGTCGCGGCCTGAAATTTTGATTATACCGATACCGCCGCTGCCGACGGGCGTTGCTACGGCGGCGATAGTGTCTTGTTCCATTGATTATCTGCCGGAGTTTTGCTTTCTAAAAGAGTTTTTCTTAGGATAAATAACCAGCTCTCTTAAATATCCCTCACCCATGCTTTGTGTTTGGACCCCACCGTCATCTTTTAAGGTCAGATGGGCTATTCTGCGGTCGTGAGCATTCATCTGCCCCATGGTTGCCGGCTTGCCTGTGCGCTTGGCCTTTTCGGCCTGTTGCTTGGCTCGCTTTTGCAGACCAAAGCGTCTGTTTTGCAAATAGCCTTCAACGTCGACCTGCACGCGGACTCTTTTTGTGCTGCGCTTGTTGACCATTTTTTCAACAAGATACTGGATCGCTTCAAGGGTTTGCCCCTGCTTTCCGATGAGAACACCGGTTTCTCCCCCGTTTACATTGAAAAAAATCCGACCACGGCCTTCTTTTACCGATATTTTGGCATCGGTAGTAATTAAATCGACGATGCGCTGCAAAGCATCTTGGCCGATTTCTTTGGAATCATCCGTCATGGGGTCGGGTTTACATTCACGGCCTGCGGCGCTTTTGGTCGTCTCGGCCTCTGCTTTGGTCTGCTTCTTAAACGATTCATCGCTTAAAGCTTTATCTTGCGATACAGGCCCACGCTCCGGGGCCGGCCCCGAGGTGGTGACGCGGATCCGCGCCTTTTTGGTCCCAACCAGACCAAAGATGCCGGTCGATCCATAGGAAATAACATCGTGTTGAAGCTTTTTTTCGGGTATGTTTAGCTCCGCACACGCTTTTTTGATAGCCTTTTCAACACTCTTGTCTTCAAATTCGAAACAGGCCGACATGGACACCTCCGTTATTAAGCACGTTTTTTGGAAACATAATATTGTTGGGCTATGGATAGAATGTTGTTTATCAGCCAGTATAAAACAAGCCCCGAAGAAAAATTGATAAAAATTACTGTAAAAACCAGCGGCATTAACATCATCATTTTGGCCTGGGCAGGATCGCCCGGTGGTGGTGACATTTTCTGCTGTATCAGCTGGGTGGCTCCCATAATAATGGTCAAAACGGGAATGCCGTAGGGCGGCTCCATAAAAGGAATCGTTACGTCAAACCTAAACAGTCGATCTGGGGCAGAAAGGTCGGTAATCCATCCGAAAAAAGGCGCATGTCTCAGCTCTATGGCTCCATACAGCATGCGGTAAAGGGCAAAGAACACAGGAATCTGGACAAGCATGGGAAGGCATCCGCCCAGCGGGTTTACCTTATACGCCTTATATAAATGCATCATTTCTTCGTTCATTTTTTTCTTGTCATCACCATGTTTTTCTTTGAGTTTGGCGATCTCCGGCTGAATCTTTTTCATTTCTGCCATGGATTTATAGCTTATGTTGCCCAGCGGCCACAGGACGATCTTGCTTAGTATCGTTAAAATAATGATGGCAACCCCGTAGTTGGCAATAAAGTGCTCATACAGAAAATCCATGATCCAAACAAAGGGTTTGGCCATAAAGTCAAACCAGCCGAAATTAACAGCTTTGTCAAGATTATAATCGAGCTTTTTTAGTACTTTCAAGCTCTTGGGCCCCAAAAAAAGATTGTGCTTAAATGTGTGTCGGGACCCTGGATCGATCACAAGTTCGGGATGAACATACTGGTTTTCCAGAAGGTCGTTTGCGTGCAGAAAAAGATGCATGCTGGCTTCGACGGCCTGGTCGGGAATAATGGCTGCCATGAAATAACGATCTTGAATTGCTATCCATGTGAGCTTGCCGTCATAAACGCTTTGTTTCTTTATTTTTTTTATTTTGACTTCCTCGGCCTTGTTGTTGATGAGCGCGCTCGGTCCTTCAAATCCCATCCGACTCCCCTTTTCGTCGGCTGGTTTCAGAAGCGACAGGAAAAGCTTGTCCCGGACGGTTTGACTGGAGCCGTTGGTTAAAGTTACGTTGAGTCCGATCATGTACGTTTCGGGTGAAAATAAAAACTTTTTTTCAACCACAAAACCCGAAGGAGATCTCCATGAAAAGGCTACCTCTTTCGATCCAGCGCTAACGTCAACGCTATCAGATTCAAGGTTTGTCTTGAACACAGCCCCCTTAAGACCTTCAACGCTCTGTCCGGCAAACCCAAGCCGAACCGTTCCGCCCTGCATGCCCGGAGGTATCATTTCGTATAGGGGCGCATCGGAACCAAGGCTCTGCCTGTAGTTCTTAAGGATAAAGCTCTTAAACTCGGCCCCCCTTTCTGAGATTTTTACTGAATACAGCGGCGTGTTGACGGTAATGCTGCGAGCGGGCTGAAGCGTTTGCAGCCCTGCGGCCTGCGGGGGGGCGGCACCGGGGGCGACGGTTTGCTCTGTTGCGGGCAATGCCGGCGCCTTGGCAACCGACTGCTCGCCCTGGGTTGTCTTTTTCGGCGGTTCAACTTTTTGCTCTTCAACAAAAAAATAGCTCCATCCGACCCATACCAGCATAGAAAGCACTATGGCGGCAACTAATCGAGCATTATCCATGTTTCTCTCCGACTTCAACTTCCCAAACAGTTCTGTTAAGATTAATTTTCCCTGCGCCTAGATCTCCGCCCTGCACCGACAGGCTGCGGTCCCGCTATGGCGGCAGGCACACGTAAGGGTTTCTGTCTGTTTTTTGATGCGCTCTTTGCGACATTTAAACGAGCAGGGTTTTTCTGGTTGATCTACAGGATTAGAGTCTTTGCGGGGCTGTTCGAAGACAGGTGCATGCAGCCTTGAGCAACAGGCTCGTTTTGCGATACCATCCCTCAATGATCTATCAAAACGCCTTATATCGCGCTGTCAGATCTTCTCCGCACAAGCAGCAGTTCCTGCCCGTTGATGTGCAGATTTTTTTGGTCCGCCGCCTTTAAGGAACCGGATCAACGCCACCCGGATTAAAGGGGTGGCACTTGATTATCCTTTTTAAGGCTAACAAAACGCCCTTGGGCAGACCGTGGGACGATAGGGCCTGATAGGCATACTCTGAACAGGTTGGATAAAAACGGCATTTCGGAGCCATAACAGGAGACAACAGAAGCTGATAGGCTTGTATCAGCAATAAAGCAAGCCGCAGAAACACTCTGTTAATGATTATTGCTCCCGGGTATTCTGTCAAAAATATCTTTCAACGACAAAAATGTCTGCTCCGCGGTTAGCCCGGCTGCTGCTCTTCTAGCTGTTATGTTGATGTCCAGGCAGCCGGCGAGTAGGTGTCGATTCTGCCTAAAATATTCTCGAGAAAATCGTTTAATCCTGTTGCGAGCCACTGCGTTTCCAACCTTTTTCGATACAGTAATACCAAGTCGTGTATTTTCAAATTGCCCCGGACAATATGTAACTACAAAATGTTTGTTAGAACTTTTTTTTCCGTGCTTTGATAAACGCAGAAAATCGGGGCGCTTTAAAATTCTGTCCGCCTTGGCAAAGAAAAAGCGCAAAAGAAGCTATCCCTCTGTATTCACTCGTTTTAATGTCTTTTTTTGTCGGCCGGTCTTGGGTTTAAATGAAATTGAAACAACGAAGTCCCTGTCGGCAAAATTAATAAGACGATCCGCCTTTGAATCTCTTGTGGGGAAATCGTTTTTTCATTATGAAAACAAGCTGTGCTTCAGACCGCCAGACGTTTTCTCCCTTTTGCCCTACGACGATTAATAATTCTTCGGCCCTGCTTCGTTGACATTCTTTTCATAAATCCATGGGTGCGGGCACGTTTTGTTCTGCTTGGCTGATATGTTCTTTTCATAACTCATCCTTTATTTATTACAGCGACCAGACATCCCGCTGATGGGGGACGTCGAATATGCTCTGCGCTTTGAAGCAGCAACGTTCTATGGTTGAATGCGTGACTTTTTACGAGATCATCAAGCTTAAAAACCATAAAAACTATCCAGGCCGCTTAATCGGCATCGTCAAAACTCAACAACTAAACCATGTAATTAAACACAGGTCTTTTTCAATGTCAATACCCAAAGCCGCCATACATTATAACTGTTTTTAATCTTGTAATATTTGAAGATCCCTGCAGTCCGCCGGCGGCGGACGGGGAATGCGCTCGCTATTGCAGTTCAAAAACATCAACCTCTTCCATATGCAACTGAGGGTTGGGATATATGACAATCTGTTTGTTTATAATACGCTCAAGGGTGACAATAATATGATTCTCCTCTCCATGGAGAAGTTCGGCGATTTCCGGATTTACCCTCAGCGAGACCTTGGCTCCCGGCATGTCCCATGATTCGCGCAGTATCTCTCGATATATATTATAACAAATCGTCTGCTTGGAGACCAGGTACCCTTCGCCGCCACAGTAAAAGCACGGCTCGCACAGTGTCCGTGTAAGCGGCTTCCTGGTCCGCTTGCGGGTCATCTGGATCAACCCCATGTCTGACATGGGAAGCACGTGGGTTTTGCTCCGATCCTTTTTTAAAGCTTCCTGCAGCGCATTAAAGACCTTCTCCTGGTTGGACCGCTTCTCCATGTCGATAAAATCAATTATTATAATGCCGCCGAGATCTCGGAGGCGTATTTGATATGCAATCTCTTTAACCGCTTCAAGGTTTGTTTTTAAGATGGTTTCCTCGAGATTATGCTTGCCTACATACCGGCCGGTGTTGACATCGATGGCCACCAGCGCCTCGGTATGCTCGATCACGATATAACTGCCTGATTTCAGCCATACTTTGCGTTTTAGGGCGCGAGAGATATCACCCTCAATGTTGAAAGCTTCAAAAATTGGTTCCGCTCCTTCATACAGCTCTACGGAACCCTTTAAGCTTGGCATAAATGTGTCCAGCAAACCAAGCACCGACTCATACCCCTCGGGAGAATCGATAATCAACTTTTCGGCTTCATGGATTAACAGGTCCCTAACAGCCCTAAGGCTAACGGAAAGCTCTTTGTGTATCAACGCCGGCGCCGAGGCGTTTTCATGTTTTTTTTGGATGTTTCCCCATAGGTTTTTTAGAAAACCCATCTCATAGGCAAGTTTCTCTTGCTGGACCCCTTCGGCTGCGGTTCTTGCTATGTAGCCAAAACGGTCTTCTTGCAACGACTGCACCATTTGCTTTAAACGGCTCCGTTCGGCTTCATCTTCGATACGCCTGGATACCCCGATATGATCAGAGGTCGGCATTAAAACCAGAAAGCGGCCGGGGAGAGAGATGTGGGTTGTAGCGCGTGCTCCCTTGGTCCCCATTGGGGCTTTGGCAACGTGCACCATTATCTCCTGGCCTTCTATCAGCAGCTCTTCGATGTTGCCGTTGCTATGGGTATAGGGCTTAATCGGAGCGGTTAAATTAATATCAGCGACATGCTCTTTGTTGTCATCCTGGTCAACAAACATCTTCTCGATATCATTATAGCTGCTGCCGACAACATCGTCCACATAGATAAACGCCGCCTGCTTAAGGCCTATGTCCACGAAAGCAGCCTGCATTCCCGGCAGAACACGCTGGACCCGGCCTTTGTAAATATTGCCCGTGATATCAGAGGCGTCTTCTCTTTCGATGAAAAGTTCCGCTATATTGCCATCTTCAAGCAACGCGACCCGCGTTTCATGTTCTGTAATATTTATAACGATTTGTTTATACATTTTCGGAACTCATTTTAACTATTTGGGCCTGCTTGATTTTATTGCCGGGCAGACTAAAAATGCGGTCCAGGACTTCAGGCGGTCTCACCGTCTTCCCCGGTTCCGTTCGCAGCGTCATCTGCAACCGATCAGGGGCCAGCAATTTTATGTTTAAAACCAGCTCTTTAAGGTCCAATTCTTTTGTTTTACCTTTGCGGTTGGTGCGCCTATAAATAACTTTCGGGCTGTTATTAAATTTTATTAATTCTTTTTCATCAAAAAAACCATCTTTATTTGTTACCACATACAATGCGGCGGTCAACTTGTTGCGCAGCGACCTGGAGGCGGCCGGCTGACACTCTATAACCCTTAAGCCCTCGGGAAGCTGCTGGTTTAATCTTTCTACAATGCTTTGCGCTTTAAAGCCCGCCGCCACTTCCAGGTAAAAGTGTTCCTTTAGGCCCTCGAAGCCCAAGGGGAGCGGATCTTCAAAAGATATCAGCGGCTTGGGATGAAAGCCTTGTGAAAATTTTACCGGTATTCCGGCTCGCCGGATGGCGCGCAAAACAATATTAACCAATTCAAGGTGCCCAAAATATTTGGCCTGGCCCTGCTTGGAATAAGCGACCCTCAGCCTTGTATAAAACGCTTCGGTGGGTTGCTCGGTCAGCATGTGCTTTACGGCCGTGCTGTTACAGGTTTTATATGTTTGCGGTTCGATGCGATCAAAGTCACACACACCGCAACTATTGCACTCTTGGTTGCGGCAATCGCTTGTATGTTCACTCTTTAAGGCCTTTTCCCATTCGCTGTGCAAAAAATCTTTGTCAACTCCGGTGTCGATATGGTCCCAGGGAAGCGGCTCCGTCATTGCCCTTGTGCGGGTGGTATAATAATCGATCTCCACGCCTTCTTGAGAAAAAGCTTCTTGCCATAATCGATACTGAAACTTGTCGCTCCAGCCGTCAAACCTGCAACCCTTTTGATAGGCTGCAACCAGCAACCGGCTGAGGCGCCGGTCGCCTCGCGACCACAGCCCTTCGAGCAGGCTTACCTCGGGATTCTGCCATTTAAATTGAACCCCGGGCATCCTTAGCTTGTCCCGCAACCACCGTATTCTGTCTCGCGCTTCATCCAAACCAATCTGTGGCACCCACTGGAAGGGGGTGTGGGGTTTAGGAATAAACGTTGCGACGCTGACGTTGATTTTTATACCCTTTCTGTTTTTAACCTTAATCTTACGAAGTTTGCTTACCAGGCTGACGATGGCCTGCAGGTCTTTGGCCGTCTCGGTTGGCAGCCCCACCATAAAGTATAATTTTATCACCCGCCATCCCAGCCGGGTCGCGTTCTCAACCGAGGTGACGATATCCGCTTCTTCAATGTTCTTGTTAACAACATCCCGCAGCCTCTGGCTGCCTGCTTCCGGCGCAATCGTAAAGCCGGTTTTTCTAACCTTTTTGACCAGACCCATAAGCTGCGGCGTTAAGGTGCCGGCCCGCAGAGAGGGAAAGGAGACTGCTGTGCGGTTATGCTCACATCGTGTCATTATGTGTTCCATCAGCGGAACGATACACTCGTAATCCCCCGTGCTTAATGATAAAAGCGACAAGTCGTCGTAACCGGTAGCGGCCATGGATGCTTCTAACAAATTAATCAGCGTCTCCATAGACCGTTCGCGCACCGGCCGATATATCATGCCGGCCTGGCAGAACCGGCAGCCCCGGGTGCAGCCCCGGGACACTTCCATGCGCAGACGATCATGCACGGGTTTGCTAAAGGGCACGATGGGCCTTTCGGGAAAAGGCGCCCGGTCCAGATCGCCTATAATGGCTCGCTTAACCCCCGGGTGCCGCTCCGGTGCGGGCAAAAGAGTCTGGAAACCGGCGTCATCATATCTTGGCCTAAAAAAACCCGGCACATAAACACCTGTTATGTCGGCCCATTTTTTTAACAGGGCGTCTTTGTCGAGCCCGCCGCCAGCCTTCCATGCCATCCAGGTGCGCGACATCTCTATGATCACGTTCTCCCCGTCACCAACCACCATGGCGTCAAAAAAATCAGCAACCGGTTCCGGATTACAAGTACAAGGGCCGCCGGCTATGATCAGAGGGTATGACAGGTCCCGCTCGCCGGCTAAAAACGGAATTTTGGCAAGCTCGAGCATATAAAGCACGTTGGTATAATTCAGCTCATAGAGCAGGCTGAAACCGATGATATCAAATTGATTCAGGGGTTGTTGAGACTCTAAAGAGACAATGGGAACATCGGCGGACTTGAGGTGTGCCGCCATGTCAAGCCCGGGCGCAAAAACCCGTTCTGCGGCGATATCCTTGTGGCGGTTCAAGATATGATAAAGAATTTGAAGGCCGAAATGTGATGTTCCGATTTCGTATAAGTCCGGAAACGCCAATGCTATCCGCAACTGTACCGCGTTGTGGTCTTTTTTGATTGCATTGATTTCCGTCCCCAAATACCGGCTCGGTTTCTCGACCAGCGGTAAGATGTCTTGAATGGTTCTAATACTCATGGTATAAGCATAATAAACATTTTGCCAACGTTTACAAATCTTTTTTAAAACAAAATGATTCTGTACCGCCTTAAATCAATACTTTTTTTTTCCGCGCTCTGGACCCTGGTTGTCCTGCAGCTTATCTGGCCCTCGCGTGGTCGCAGCAATGATGACCTCCGGGAAACCGCTGTTGTCAGAGCCGTCAGAAAGGTCAGCCCGGTAGTTGTCAATATAAGTTCCGAACTTGAGGTTCATGGGCGAGCCAACCCGTTTTCGGGGATGGGGCTGGATCCTTCTTTAGAAAATTTTTTCAAAGACTTTTTCGATCCCGGATTTGAACAGCGGTACCAGCGAACCAGCCTTGGGTCCGGGGTCATTATCGATGGCAAAAGAGGTTTTGTTCTTACCAACAATCATGTCATTCAAAAAACAGGGGCCATTGCCGTGGTCCTGAAAGACGGGCGTGAGTTTAAGGCTCAGATTGTTGGCGCGGACCCTGAGTCTGACCTTGCGGTGCTGCGCATTGCTGCCCAAAACCCCCTGCCGGACATCAAGATGGGTAATTCCGACGACCTGATGGTCGGTGAAACGGTTTTTGCCATCGGCAACCCTTTTGGGTTTTCAAACACAGTAACAACCGGTGTTGTCAGCGCCACCAATCGCAGCATACGCTCTGAAGATATGGTCTATCAAGACTTTATTCAGACCGACGCCTCCATCAACCCCGGAAACAGCGGAGGGCCACTTTTGAACATTCACGGTGAGCTCATCGGGATAAACACCGCAATCTATGCCAAGGCCCAGGGAATCGGCTTTGCCATACCCATCAATAAAGCCAAGCGGATTGTGGCCGACCTTATTAAGTTTGGCGAGGTTGTCCAGGCCTGGATCGGCCTTACCGTTCAGAGCATTGATCAGCGCCTTTCTCAATACCTCCAGCTGAAGGATATTAAAGGGGTTCTCGTAAAAAAAGTTGAAGAGACCGGCCCGGCACGCAAGGCGGGCATCCAAGACGGCGACGTCATCGTTGCCCTGGGAAAACGCGACATCCTTTCTGAAAACGACTATCAGACGGCTATGAGAGAGTTTGCGGCCGGCCAGACCATTGACATCAAAACCTGGCGCCACGGAAAAACCAGCACCATTGCTGTGCATGCGGCCGTCTTTCCGGAAGAGCTGGCCATGGGCCTGGCTCTCCGCCTTTTAGGGATAAACGTCGCCGCGCTCTCTTCTAAAAACCGTCATGTTTATCAAACATTCGCCGAAGAGGGTGTGCTGATTGTCGAAATCCACCGGCAATCCCACCTGGCCCGCATCGGCGCCCGGCCGGGAGATGTCATCCGTCAAGTCGATGAGATAACCATAAAGAGTATCAAAGATTTTAAGAAGGCCGTCATAAAATATCGCCAAAAATCATCACTGGTGATCGTGCTGCAGCGCGGCCGCTATCTTTATAACCTCAGCGTTAAACTTTAACCTCATACCGCAAGGGGTGTTTATGAAGCGCACAAAAATAGTACACCTTTTAAAATCGGAACACCCTGTTGACCGGGTGCTTGTTAAGGGATGGGTCCGAACCCGCCGGGATTCAAAGAGCTTGTCGTTTATTGAAGTTAATGACGGATCGTGTTTAAGGGGCCTGCAGATTATTGCTGATAACACTTTAAACAACTATGAATCGATAGCCAAGCTTTCAACCGGGTCGGCGATAGCGATATCGGGCAAGCTGATAGAATCACACGGCTCCGGTCAGAAATGGGAGGTTGTGGCGGACAAAATTGATAT
The DNA here is from genome assembly GCA_013203195.1 of Desulfobacteraceae bacterium. Lineage (GTDB taxonomy): Bacteria > Desulfobacterota > Desulfobacteria > Desulfobacterales > UBA11574 > Desulfatibia_A. The sequence goes on from JABMQM010000443.1 coordinate 12,589, forward strand.
CATTAGCATCGCCCCCGAAACCTATCCCTTGCAGAAAAAACGACACAGTGATGAATTCTTGAGAACCATTGCCCATTTGCGTCCTCGTACCAATAAATATGGCGCCGCTTTTCGTATCAGGTCGGAATTATCCTATGCTGTCCACAGGTTTTTTAGAGATCGGGGTTTTAAATATCTCCATTCTCCCATTATCACTGCTGCGGATTGCGAAGGGGCCGGAGAGTTGTTTCGGGTAACAGCTCTTGCTTTGGACAACCCCCCGACAAAAGACGGAAAGATTGATTATTCTATGGATTTTTTCGGCACAGAGGCCAACCTGACCGTTTCCGGGCAGTTGTCCGCCGAAATGTTCGCCCTGGCTCTTGGAGATGTCTACACGTTCGGGCCGACGTTCCGGGCCGAAAACTCCCACACCAGCCGACATGTGGCCGAGTTCTGGATGGTGGAGCCCGAAATGGCTTTCTGCGACCTTGACGGCAACATGGATCTTGCTGAAGAGCTGGTTAAAAATCTAACCGCCTTTATAATAAAAGAGTGCGCAGAAGACCTGGAGCTCTTTGCCAGGTTTGTTGACAAAAACCTGATGGCAACCCTGGACAACATCGCCTCGTCGGAATTTATTAGGCTTCCCTATGAAGCGGCCATGGAAATATTAATAAAATCCGGCAAAAAGTTTGAACATGAGGTTGCTTTCGGAAACGATCTTCAGACCGAGCATGAGCGTTACCTGACCGAACACCACTTTAAACAGCCCGTTATTGTGTATGATTATCCTAAAGAGATTAAACCGTTTTACATGCGGCTAAACGACGACCACAAAACCGTCGGCGCCATGGATGTGCTTGTGCCGGTTATCGGCGAGATTGTCGGCGGAAGCCAGCGCGAAGAACGCCTGGATGTGCTTGAGGGGCGCATGGATGAGATGGGCTTATCTAAAGATGCTTACTGGTGGTACCTTGACTCCCGGCGGTTCGGCAGTGTGGAACACAGCGGTTTCGGCTTGGGGTTTGAACGGTTGCTTATGCTGCTGACCGGCATCAGAAACATTCGGGATGTGGTTCCCTTTCCAAGGACGCCCAACAGTATAGAGTTTTAGTTTGACCCCGCAAGCTTGCTCGCGGGAGTTGTATAAAATCGTATTACGATTTTATTCTTTGAGGCAGCGGAGCTTGGCAAGGTCTTCGGCATACCCATAAAGGTGAAGGCCCTTGCTTTCTACGATCATTTCGCCGTCTTTTACGCCGATTTCCCCGGCCATGTAGCTTTTCAGGTTTTGAATCGCGGCCAAGTTGGCCGGCAACCCCCCCCACAGGTCCCACGACCGAAAATAAACAATAAAATGAAGGGTTTCGTCCTGGATGCGCGTATCTATGGATCGTAGACAGGGCGGGTCTATCAGCGTCAGGTCTGATGGGTGCGCCACCTGTAGCACCATCTGGTTGTTGCGCTCTCCAAACTGATTATAGGTCTGAATAATCCATTCGATTTGGTTTAGATAGAGCTGACCATCTTCTTCAAAGACAACCTTGCCGTCGACCTCTCTTTTGTCGGTAATTTCAGTGTTGCCCGCTTCCCACCAGGCCAACTTGTCCCCTGTAATCGCCGCCCGCGTTAGTCGTTCACCATATGTGTATGATTCTCCCGGCTCTTTGCGGCCGGTCATCAGGTATTCGATGTACGACCTGTCGTAACCTTCACCGCCGTAAAGATAGGCTTCTTCGACCGGGTTGGGTATGCCGCACGCCGGGGGTATGTCCGGTAAAATCGGCTCTGTATAAGGATGGATCACATGCCCGCAGAAATAATCATATTCAAGCCTGGTCTGCCCGGCATAACTGCCGCGGTCGATGTTAAACCTGCGCCCGTGCTCGAGAATATCATAGACGGCCTGAAACCACAGGTCCGGCAAGTCTCTTGCTTGAATTTTATGAAGATACACTGTTCAAAACCCCACCGGTTAAACTGTAACCAAAACAACAGCCTTATTAATATTAATGCGTTATTGGGTGAGATGCTGGATAAAACAAGGTCAACATCCTTTTTACAACCCTGTATCCAGAAACCAGCATCTTTTTGTTAAATTAAATTTGCCCAAAAAAACAAAAACATTGGAAATATAAAACCCAGTTTAAAACTAAAAGCCTATATGTCCAGCATGCTTACTTCCAGGGCGTTTTTGTGGATAAAATCCCGGCGGGGTTCAACATCTTCACCCATGAGAATCGTAAAGATTTCATCAGTTTCATCAGCATCGTCAACCTTTACCTGTAGCAGGGTTCTTTTGTCCGGATTCATTGTCGTTTCCCACAACTGGTCGGGATTCATTTCGCCCAGGCCTTTATATCGCTGGATGCCCAAGCCTTTTTTACCTTCTTCAACTAGATAAGCAAGCAACTCTTCTTTGTCTTTAATTTGAACCGAATCCGCCTCGTTGTTATTATTAAAAACAGCATATGGAGGTGTGTCGTATTTTAAAATATTTTCGCCTATAACCAAGCTTGTCTGAAAATCTTTTAAGTATACAAACCCCCTTCCGATAATCAAGGGTTTGGCACGCCTTTCCGGCGTTTCGGATACTCTGTCGGCCGGCTGTATGATTTCGGGCGAAGTGACGGTTAAATTATAGACTTTGCGTTCCGGTTTCCACACCGGGTCCTCGGCGATATAACCATTTTTTATCAAAGATTCTCTCAGGTTTAACATTTTTTGGTGGTCTGCGAGAAACTCTTTGTTGGCAACACCCGCTTTAACAAGAAACTCGATCAGGCCCGTGTCGAAACCGCGATGTTTAAACTTAGCCATAACGGCGCAATATTCTGCAAGGTCTCCAACAAAACCATACAGCTTATGACCAGACAATATGAGATTGCTTTTAATAATTTTGACACTTTGATTGTTACATACACGTTTTAATATGTGGTCGTTTAATTCCCTGTCATCCTTGAGATATTTCCCTTTTTTACCTTTGCCGACCTTATACAGGGGTGGTTGGGCGATATAAAGATAGCCCTTGTTGACCATCTCGGGCATGTGCCGGTAAAAGAACGTTAACAGCAGTGTTCGAATATGAGAACCATCAACATCGGCATCGGTCATAATAATGGTTTTGTGGTACCTGATTTTATCAATATTATATTCTTCGTCTCCAATTCCTGTACCCAGCACCGTGATAATATTCCTTATTTGTTCGCTGTGCAGAATTTTATCAATGCGAGCTTTTTCAACATTTAATATTTTTCCTTTTAAAGGTAATATGGCCTGAAACTTTCTGTCGCGGCCCTGCTTGGCGCTTCCGCCGGCGGAATCGCCCTCCACAAGAAAAATTTCTCTTTGGGCGGGGTCGGAACTTTGGCATTCCGCTAATTTGCCGGGGAGTGTCGAATCAATTAAAGATCCCTGTTTGCGGGCTAAATCTCTGGCGCGCTTGGCCGCATCCCTGGCCCTGGACGCATCTACGGCTTTTCCTAATATTTTTCTGGCGACAGAGGGGTTCTCTTCGAAAAACGAACTTAATTTTTCATTAACCAACGATTCAACCAGACCCTTGACTTCACTGTTGCCTAGTTTTGTTTTGGTCTGACCTTCAAATTGAGGGGCTTTTATTCTAACACTGATTACGGCGGTCAAACCTTCGCGCACATCGTCACCACCGATTTTAATCTGAAGATTTTTGGGCAGGTTTCCATTGGATGCATATTGGTTGACCGTGCGGGTTAATGCCCCCTTAAAGCCGACAAGATGAGATCCGCCTTCGGCTGTATTTATGTTGTTTGCAAACGAAAACATTTTCTCTTTAAATGTATTGTTATATTGTAGGGCAACGTCGATTTGGACATCGTTTTTAACACCTTCAATAAAAATAGGGTTGTGTAGGGGGGTGTGCCTTCTGTTGAGATATTCCACATAAGAAACAAGCCCGCCCTCATATAGAAATTCATCCTTTTGATCAGAGCGTTCATCTTTAAGGGATATTTTTACCCCTTTGTTTAAAAAGGCCAATTCACGTAACCGGCGTATCAGAATTTCATAAATAAAATTGTCGGTATCTAATATTTCGGTATCGGGATAAAAATGAACTTTTGTACCGCGCTTTTCTGTCTTTCCGATTGTTTTTAATTCACACGTTTTAATACCTTTTTCATATGATTGGTAATAAATATTTCCTTGGGTATAAATTTCGACTTCCAAAAGATTTGAAAGTGCATTCACCACCGACACGCCGACACCGTGCAGTCCTCCGGAAACCTTATAGGAATGATCGTCAAATTTACCGCCGGCATGAAGTTTGGTCATAACAACTTCAAGCGCGGGCATGTTTTCGCTCTTTTGAATACCAACTGGAATTCCTCTGCCATTATCTTCGACACTGACACTATTATTAATATGAATAATGACCTTGATATTATTACAATAACCGGCCATGGCCTCATCAATACTGTTATCGACAACCTCGTAAACCAGATGATGAAGCCCTTCTATATCAATATTGCCAATATACATAGACGGTCTTTTTCTGACCGCCTCCAGACCTTCAAGTACTTTAATATTATCTGCGTTATAAGTGTTTGTTTCTTGATTCATATTCTCATCGGCATAATTACGCTTAAATATCTGTCGTTTTTTTCGCCTTGGATTAAACAGGGTTTTTCTTCATCAATAATATTTAATTTAACCTTTTCTTCATCAATAACATTAAGGGTTTCAATAAAGTATCTAGGATTGAACATCACCTTAATGGGTTTTCCCTGATATTCTATATGCATTTCTTCTTTGGATTCACCAATATTAGGATTGGTGGTGGTTATAATAAGATTATCCTCTTTAAAACTAAAGATTACGCCCCTATACTCCTCTGAAGATAATATTGACATTCTTTTGAGCATCATTAAAAATAACTGGCGGTCCATATTAATATCATTTGCATCATCTTTTTTAATAATATCATGATATTCGGGAAATTCTCCTTCAAGCAGGCGTATGATAATCGTCTCTGAATCTTTTTTGATAATAAAATTGTTGTTTTTAAAACCAACCTGAACCACACCTTCAAAATCGAGGAATTTTACAACCTCTTGCAATCCTTTTTTGGGTATTAAAATTCCAGGACCGGAGGGTAGTTCGGAATCTTTACTATAAATGTAATCTACTTTTGCAAGCCGGTTGCCGTCCGTTGAAACCATCCTAACTAAATTTTGATCATCCTGTTTGATAATTTCAAAATAAAGTCCGCTAATATGGGCCCTTTTTTCATCGGATGCACCCATAATAATGACCATTTTATCGATCATCTTTTTAAATTCAATGGAATCTATTTCGAAAAATTCGATATCATCGACATGGGGTGATTCTGGGAAATCCTCGGGATTCATTCCAACGATATTGTATTCGACATTATTATTGGCTATTTTAATCCAATGGTTTTCAATCTTATCAATCTGAATCTCATCACTTGGGAATTCTCTTATAATTTCATAAAATTTTCTGGCATTAATAACGACAGCGCCTTCAGATTCAACTGTTCCCGAATACAATCCCTCATACCCGGTTTCAAGATCAGTAACCCTTAATACAATACCGTAATTAGTTGTTTGCAAAAAAACATTTGAGGTAATGGGAAGATTGCTTTTCCGGCCGGTCAACCCCTGAATTTTCGATAAAACATCCAGAACATCATTTTTTTTAATTTTAAACTTCATATCAATTCCTTAATAGATATATAAAATAGATTAATATAATAAAGGGATGATGAAAACCATAACAACTTTTTAAGATATTAATTTAATAATATTAATTTAATATCCAATCATATAAAAGTGGTTTGAAAACATATTAACAACCAGCGCATTGTAAAACATATTAAAGTTGTTGTTGATAACCTATGAGTTATTGAAACAACATTACCAGTATAATTAATAAAAATAATACAGTAAAAAAACATACAATACTATATATTGTGTTTTTAGTTTTCAAAAGTAAATATATATACTGTTTTTCAAAGAGTTACAAGGGTTTTTTACTATTGATAAAAGCAAAAAAATGATATTAAATACAAAATTAATTCAGAAGAATGTATTTTATTATAACACATTAAAATTAATATAAAAAATGAGATTTATAGCAGATTTACATATTCATTCCCATTTTTCCAGAGCAACTGCGAAAAACCTTAATCTCGAAAATGTTTATATCGCGGCCCAACTTAAAGGAATAACGGTTGTAGGAACCGGTGATTTTACCCACCCGGGGTGGTTTGCAGAGATAAAGGAAAAATTAGTTCCGGCCGAAGGGGGACTTTTTAAATTAAAAGATGAAATCGCCGACAAGTGTGATCAACAAGTTCCCTCGGCGTGCCGCGGCATAGTTCGTTTTGTGTTGGTTTCTGAAATCAGCAGTATTTACAAAAAAGATAATAAAACCAGGAAAATTCATAATCTTGTTTTTTTCCCCGCGTTAGGTCGGGCTGAAAAATTCAACTCAAAATTAGATAAAATCGGAAACATTAAATCAGACGGTAGGCCAATTTTGGGGTTAGATGCCAGAAACCTTCTTGAAATCCTTCTTGAAACTTCGGACGAAGCTTTTCTTATACCGGCGCACATATGGACGCCATGGTTTTCGTTGCTGGGCTCAAAGTCGGGCTTTGATTCCATAGAGGAATGTTTTGGAGATTTGAGCGCTTATATCTTTGCCGTTGAAACCGGCCTTTCATCCGATCCCGCCATGAACCGGCAGGTATCGGGTTTAGACGGCCTTACACTAATATCAAACTCAGATGCGCATTCTCCCTTAAAATTGGGAAGGGAAGCAAACATTTTTAATACCGAGCTGTCTTATTCAACCATAAAATCAGCCCTAGAGACCGGTGATCCGAAGCGTTTTCTGGGAACTTTTGAGTTTTATCCCGAAGAGGGTAAATATCATCTCGACGGGCACCGCAAGTGCGATATTAGGTTGTGGCCGGAAAAAACACGCAAACTAAATGGTATTTGTCCGGTTTGCGACAAACCCCTTACGCTGGGGGTTTTGTATCGAGTCGAGGAATTAGCGGACCGCCCGGAAGGTATTAAACCGGCAAGGCATCACCCTTTTTATAGTATGATTCCCCTTGTAGAAGTTTTGTCGGAAGTTGTAAGGGTCGGTCCGGGAAGCAAAAAAGTCATGGGTATTTATCAGACACTGTTGGAGAAGTTGGGCCCCGAACTTAATATTTTAAACAAACTTAATATTAAAACGATTGAAAAAGCCGGCGGCCCTTTGCTGGGAGAGGCTATCGCCAGGATGCGTCGCAATGAGGTTGTTATATTGCCCGGGTATGACGGAGAGTTTGGAACTATAAAAATTTTTAATTCGAATGAGCGCGAAAAACTACTCGCCCAAAAAACACTTTTTGCTGTTTCGGCCTTAGGGCCAGCAACCAAAAAAAAACCGCACCAAAAAAAAAGAAAGGGTCTGCGCAACTAAAACCCTTTTAATTATATCAAACCTCAAAACAATGTTCCGCAAACAAAAAACATGTATTTTGCCAGGCACAGGGTTAAAGGAAAGACAAATTACACGATCCGGGAGTCGTATGAAAATGACGCTGGTCTGCGTAGCCGGGACCTTTTCGAGTTAGGCCCAGACCCCTCGAAGTATATCGTCTATCCGGGAGGAAACGCCTTTTATGTCGATGAAGCGGTCGAGGAACAGCTGCTTACCACGGGCCTGCATCCGGATCCGCAAGCAATAGAAGACATTTTCTGGCCCTTTGTGGACCCAGAGATCAAAAGGATTGTCGAACCGTTTAGAAACAGATCCAAAAAGCGGTCAAAAACAGAAACGCTCGATCCGGACCGTGAAACAAAAATCAAAGCTAGTGTACATATTTTTGACAAACGACGCCTCCATTTTTTAAGATTCGGACAGATGGATCAGGGCTACATCGGACGGATGCCTGCTGCCATGCTGAAAGGGGTTGCGGGAAAGTCGCGGGATGAAATCGAACAGGACTTCATGGTTCAGGAGCAGTCGCTGGCACCCTTTGAGTTTAAAAATTATGTTTATGTAATATTTGATTTGCAGCGCTTTTTTAAAGAGTTGATCGCCAAAGAATTACCCCAGGGACTAAGCCAACAAAGCGTTGACCTCCATTTAATAGAAGAGGTCTGCCGGCTGAACCAAAGCCCGGAGTTCTGGAACGGGCGGCCGCCGCAGGAAGTATTGCACGAATCCTTGATACGGTATGTGCTTTGGTTTTTCGATTATGACTATGGTCACAGTACGTTTCTTGAAGATCATATTAAGGATTTTATGAATCGCCACCGCAGATACGGGCCGCCGAAACCGCAAGAAGCCGTCAGCATCGACGAGGCCGGCAAAATTTTCGGTGTTAAGGAAGAGACGCTAAAGAACATAACCATCCGCGGCCTCAGGCGCCTTTATCGCCGCCAGGCCCAGAAACTGCACCCCGACACCGGCGGGGATCATGAAAAATTCATAAAACTGGCCGATGCCTATAAATCACTTTTGGCAGCAAAGGTCGCAGAAACGAAAACGCGATCCGGCTAGTTTCCATCCATTAAAAGGTGTTGTTTCGACCCGACCCGGAAACCATTGCACGGATTAAGCTGGAGCATGATCAAGCCGAATGTTTTTAGAAGGTCCCGGTTGCGGGGCGGGGTGTGCCCGGGTCGAGAATTATGCTTTTAACTGTTCATCGACCCATTCCAGGTTCTCCTTGATCAGGTCCGGGATGGGCAGCTGGTACGGGCAGCGCTCCAGACACTCTCCACACTCGGAGCAGATTCGGGCTTTGTCAATGGCTTCCCGGGGCCAGCCTTCCTGCAAAAAACTTTTTCCAAACCGTTTGAGCGCGGAGCGCACCCCCAGAATCAGCTGAATGGGAACCTCCTCACTGCAGGGCTGGCAGTAATCGCAGCGCCGGCAAAAGCTTTTGCCGTAGCGGTTGCGGATAGTTTCGATTTTTAATTTTTCAGCAGGGCTTAACGAGTAGCTGCCCTGAAAAACCTTCCGGTTTTGATCGAAAAGTTCTTTGGTCTCTACGCCGGGTATGATTATGATATCGGGTTGCGACAGGACATATTTGAGTGCCAGTTGGGGGTCGTCGACAACGCCGCCGGAAAAGGATTTCATGGCGATAACGCCTATGTTTTTGGCAAGCGCTTTGGGAATGATCGATTCTTTTGCTTTAGGTTCTAAGAAGCTGTAGCAGACCATGATGGTCTCGAACAGGCCTTCATCAACAACCCGTTCCAGCAGGTCCAGGCTGTGGCTGGTGAGACCGATATGGCCGATCAGGCCTTCTTGTTTGGCCTGCATCAGCCCCTCGAGGGCGCCGCCGGGTGCAATTATTTCTTGGTACACCTGGTCGTCGCGGACAAAATGGCACTGGTAAAGGTCCAGGTAGTCTTTCTGCAGTTCTTTCAGGCTGGTTTCCAGGTCGGCGCGAATATCATCGGCTGTGCGGCCCTGGGACTTTGATGCCAGCACAACGCGCTTGTTGGTTTGTTGCAGCGCAATGCCGATACGGCGTTCGCTGGTTTTGTAGTTTCGGGCGGTATCGATGAAATCCACACCACTTTCCACGGCATGCAAAACCGTTTCAACAGCCTGGCTTTCATCCACCCGCGCAATGGGAATGCCGCCGAAGCCGAGGCGGTTAACTTTGAGCCCGGTTTTCCCTATGGCAATGCGATTCATGCTTTTCTCCCGGTAATGGTTGATGGTTTTTAAAAAAGTATGGTGTTCAGACAGGATTGTCAACCATGTTTCGGTACAGTGTCCCACGGGCAGAAAAACTATTATCCTTTGCTTGACAGAATCCCCCAAAGAGACACATTATAGTTTGTTGTCGGCCAAAACCGGGAGATCTGAACCCGGCAATAAAAGCAGTGCAAACTGGTACAGCAAGCACAAACAGGGGGATCGTATATGGAAAACAACAACCCAAAAGAGGTGGAGGCTCTGTGCAAGGAGTGCGGGCATGGATTCAAAGCCTATATGGATCGGGTGCTTGCCGCAGAGCAGGGTCCCCGCAACAGCAAGGATATCGAATGCCCTGTCTGCGGGTGCGGTGACTGCAAAATCGGCCAATAGCGCGGAGTGCGGCCCATGATGCTGTTTGCCACAGGGGGTATATATGCAAGTTGTAAAAGGCGACCTGATAAAGCTGGCCTTGCAAAAGGAGTTTGATGTAATCATCCATGGTTGCAACTGCCAATGTGCCATGGGCGCCGGAATTGCCAAAGCGATAAAAGACACGTTTCCCGAAGCATATGAAGCGGATTTAAAGACGGAAAAAGGCTCGAAAGATAAACTAGGGACGACTTCCCGTGCCGTTGTGAATCGCAACGAGCATGAAACAACCATCGTAAACGGATATACTCAATATCATTGGACAGGACCCGGAGTGTTGGCAGATTATGATGCCATCCGGGCGGTTATGCGTCATGTAAAAGACAAATTTTCCGGAAAGAAAATCGGGTATCCAAAAATCGGTGCCGGACTGGCCGGAGGAGATTGGGATGTCATTGCAAAGATAATCGACCAAGAGCTGGACGGCGAAGACCACACCCTGGTGGAGTTTTCGCGCTAAATGCGTGACTTTTTACGAGATCATCAGTTCTGGTTTAAGGAAATTGCCCAACAAAAAAAACAAAAAAGGTGTCCATCCATAAACAAATTTGAGCACTAAGCAATTTACAAGGCGAACGCAGATGGCAGAGCGAGTTTTTCAAGTCTATGGCCTGGGACAGGGATGCATGGACTATATCGGCAAGGTGGCGGCCTATCCGGATCCGGACACAAAATGTGAAATTAGCGACATGGTCATCCAGGGCGGAGGGCCTGTTGCTACAGCCCTGGTTGCTCTTGCAAGGTGGGGTGTTGGCTGTGCCTTTGCCGGTGTGCTGGGCGATGATCTGTTTGGCCCCATGATTAAGGCTTCCTTGGAAGGTGAAGGGGTAGATACCGGTGGTGTCCTTGTGAGAAGAGGGTTTGATTCCCAGTTTGCCTTTATTGTAGCCGAACCCGGTGTCGGCAGGCGGACGATCTATTGGCGCAGGCCCACAGGCCCCCCTCCGGGCCCTGAAGAGTTAAACTATGGCATTATCCGCAATGCCGGGGTGTTGCACACCGATGGGCTTTTTGTTGAGGCATCTATGGCGGCATGCAATGCGGCCCAAAAGGCCGGTGCTAAGATAGTGGTGGATGCGGGTTCCCTTAGAGAAGGCCTGCTTGACATAGCGCGGATGAGCAACTTTTTTCTGGCCTCTGAAGCATTTGCAAAGGCCTTTATAGGGGAGGACAAACCGCTGGATGCGTGTTTCAAGCTGGCGGAACTCGGCCCACAACTCGTTGTTGTAACCTTGGGGGCGAAAGGTTATATTGCTCTGGACAAGGGCAGGGTCATTGAGCGGCCGGCCTATCCGGTAGAGGCGGTGGACACCACCGGTTGTGGTGATGCTTTTCATGCGGGCTTTATTTACGGCTTACTAAAAGGGTGGGGGGTTGAAAAATGCCTTGATTTTGCAGCCTGGGCCGGTGCCATGGTCAGCCTCGAGCTGGGAGGTCGAGCCGGGATCCCGATTGTCGAGGATTATGGTTTAAGAGAGTAACTCGCAGGGCAAACAAAATCGAGATAAAACAGCAGAATGCACATCTCTTTTCTGGTAGAGATATAGAATCAGGGGCGAACTATCAAAATGTTCCTTGGAAACAAACACGTATTATCTTTCTCGGTTTTGTTTGCGATCAATTAGGGTTTTAATTTATGACACAAACACTGGCTATAAAAAACTTTAACACGATCCTTTATTGTAAAAAGTGGCGCCAGACAGCAGTTTTCTATAAAGACGATTTAAAGCTACCAATAAGCTTTGAAACCGAATGGTTTGTGGAATTCAAGGTGAGCGACAGGGCCTGTTTAAGCGTTGCCGACGAGAGCAAAGCAACCATTAACAGCAGCAACGGTGCAGGCATTACTCTCACCTTTCAAACGGACGACATCCATAAGGCCTGGGAGTTATTACACAATAAGGGATTAGCTCCGGGCTCGATTAAGGAACATGCCTGGGGGGCGGAGGTGTTTTATTTGTTTGATCCCGAAGGACATCGTATAGAAATTTGGTCGTTAATGTGAAACCTTTTAAAGTTTGCCCGAAATGTGATCACGAATGGCAAACAAGAAATGACTTTCTACAAGATGCATCTTTGTTTTTAATTGGCCTTCAAGCTGGTTACGGCGAGTCTGACAGAGGCTTTTATCTGTTCAACCACTTAATTGAGAAAGACAAGTGCAACACCACCATCGCGGTTGATGTGGAGACTTTCATATCTCTTTATAATGGCCCCATGTATGAAGATGTCCATGCCGGAAACGAAACCTGCAGCGGGCATTGCGCCAAGGTTGACGATTTGACAAGATGCAGCATACCGTGTAGAAATGCCATAGCAAGAGAGGTTATGCTTAAGGTGTTCAATCTTAAAACATGAAAGGAGGAAGCTATGCTACGCAAAGCCAGTTACAAACTTCGTATTACCCGCAGAGAAGCGCTTTATGTCCATGATGAACCTGACCATGCATTGATACTTGTAGAAATGGAAGGTGAACCGATCGAGTACGCCCCGGGTGTGGCCGGCGAATTCGTGTCGCGGCGCAGTGTCAACTTTCACGACCGCATCAAAGGTTCCGGATCAATGCAGGGTTATGCAATTACCAACTTCCAGCATGGTTCCGTCTACAGCCGTTTTGA